>CALYVE010000197.1 GCA_945492935.1 uncultured Lachnospiraceae bacterium | reverse complement strand
AGAAGTGAAATTGGACCAGATATTATATGAATACGTAGCGTGTTGTAACGATGCGGGCAAAATTAATGTCAACTTATATGAAGAATACAATGTCATGCGGGGACTCCGTGATTCCAATGGTAGAGGGGTCCTCACAGGACTTACAGAAGTATCGGATGTAAAAGGCTTTGAGGTTGAGGAAGGTCACCGTGTACCTATTCAGGGTGAGCTGTATTTTCAGGGCTATGAAATTCAGGATTTGGTAGAGGGCTTCCATACGAGCAAGTACGGCTTTGAAGAAGCGACCTTTCTTCTGCTGTTTGGTAAGCTTCCGACGGAGTCACAGTTAGAGAGCTTTATAGAAGTGCTTGAGGATTTGCGTCAGCTTCCGGAATCCTTTAACCGAGATGTTATCATGAAGGCACCGAGCCGTGATATGATGAATGTTTTGCAGAAATGTGTTCTTACACTCTATACGTATGATTCCGATCCGAATAATTTGGATATTCATAATGTGTTGATGCAGTGTTTGAAGCTTATTGCGCAGTTCCCGGTTTTGGCTTGTTATGGCTATCAGGCATACAGACATTACTATTTGGATAAGAGTTTGGTTATCCACCGTCCAAAGAAAGGACTTTCAACTGCAGAAAACATATTGCGTTTGCTCCGTACAGACGGAAAATATACAGAACTTGAGGCAAAGGTTTTGGATGTTTGCCTTGTAATTCACGCAGAGCATGGTGGTGGTAATAACTCGACATTTACAACACATGTTTTGACATCAACAGGTACAGACACGTATTCAACGGTAGCAGCTTCACTCGGTTCCTTAAAAGGACCGCGTCATGGTGGTGCAAACATCAAGGTTCAGCAGATGTTTGATGACCTGAAGGCAAATGTCAAGGATTGGGAGAATGAACAAGAGTTAAAAGCATATCTATTAGATTTGCTTGGCAAGCGTGCTTTTGACAAGTCAGGTCTTATATATGGTATGGGCCATGCGGTTTATAGTAAGTCGGATCCTCGTGCGGTTATCCTTAAGAAGTATGCGAAGATGCTTTCTGAGGAAAAGGGTCTTGAACGGGAATTTGCATTGTATGACCGCGTTGAGAGAATGGCGGCAGAACTTATTCGCGAGAACCGTCGTACCTTCAAAGAAGTTTGTGCAAATGTTGACTTTTACAGTGGATTTGTATATTCAATGTTAAAGCTTCCAATCGAAATATATACGCCTATTTTTGCTATATCGCGTATTTCCGGTTGGTCTGCACATCGTATTGAAGAATTAGTGAACAATGGAAAAATTGTACGTCCAGCTTACAAGTTTGTTGGTGTACACAAAGAATATAAGCCAATCGAAAAGAGAGACTGACAACATAAGCATCCGGTATAAGACGTAGTTTGCGGCTTTTGTCGGGTGCTTATGGCATATTATATAAATGATGAATACCAGAATCAGAGAATAAAGAGGTAATAGTATGTGGATAGCAAATGATTGGAAAGACTATCAGATTATTGACTGCTCCGAGGGCGAAAAATTAGAACGTTGGGGCAATTACATTTTGCTCCGACCGGACCCGCAGGTATTGTGGAATACACCCAAAAAGGATCCTGCATGGAACAAATTAAACGGTCACTATCACAGAAGCAGCAAAGGTGGTGGCGAGTGGGAATTCATGGATTTGCCGGAGCAGTGGAGTATACAATATAAGGAGCTTACGTTTAATTTGAAACCGTTTGCGTTCAAACACACCGGTTTGTTTCCGGAACAGGCAACGAATTGGGATTGGTTTGGAAACCTCATTAAAAATGCAAATCGTGAGATAAAAGTACTCAATCTGTTTGCTTATACGGGAGGCGCAACGCTTGCCGCGGCAAAGGCCGGCGCAAAGGTAACGCATGTAGATGCGTCCAAGGGCATGGTTACCTGGGCAAAAGAAAACGCTGTATCCTCAGGCCTTGGCGATGCTCCGATTCGTTGGCTTGTAGACGATTGTGTGAAATTTGTTGAGCGTGAGCTTAGACGTGGCAATCGCTATGATGGGATTATTATGGATCCTCCTTCCTATGGAAGAGGACCAAAGGGCGAAATTTGGAAGCTGGAAGAAAAAATACATCCGTTTATCGAACTTACATCCGAGTTGCTTTCGGATAATCCGCTATTTTATCTTGTAAATTCGTACACGACGGGACTTGCGCCTGCGGTACTTAGTTATATGATATCAACAGAAGTAGTTACAAAACATGGCGGAAAGGTTGAAGCTCAGGAAATTGGACTTCCGGTTAAGACATCCGGTCTTGTCCTTCCTTGCGGGGCATCCGGCAGATGGACAAAATAAAAGAGAGGGAATATGAGTAAGACAACGAAAAGGTCAAAAATTGGTTCAACAAACGCTGCGAGAAGGACATCGATGATTAAACTTGCTGTAATTGTCCTTCTTATTTTGCTGCAATTTTTGCTTGTATTTCTTTTTTATAAATATCTCGAAGACTATGGTTTGATTTGGCGTACAGGCGCAATGCTTCTTTCCATCTTTGCAGTGCTTGTAATCATAAACAAGATGGAAAACCCGGCCTACAAATTGATTTGGGTTTTACTTGTTATGATCTATCCTTTGATTGGAGGCACACTGTATCTTGCATTGTCCGGAAACAGGACAAGAAGAAAGTTCATCAAAGAAGCACAGGAAAACTATTTGGATACATTTGGTTTCTTGCCTGACGATTCAGAAATTCAAAAGGAAATCAAAGAAAACAGTAAAAGTGCAAGTGTGCAGTCTACGTACATTTCAAAGTTTGCAGGGTATCCGGCGTATAAAAATACATCTGTGAGATATTTCGCTATTGGAGAAGACAATTATGAATGCTTATTAGAAGAATTAAAAAAAGCGAAGCATTATATTTTTATGGAATATTTTATTATCAAACAGAGCGGCATGTGGGAGAGCGTTCTTTCTATTCTGAAGGAAAAGGCAAAAGCTGGTGTTGATGTGCGTTTGATTTATGATGATTTTGGATGTGCGATGTGGATGCCGTCAAGATTCCGAAGAGAGATGCTTGAATATGGTATAAAAGCGTATCCATTTAACCCTATCGGACCTGCAATCAATCTTCGACAGAACAACCGTGACCATAGAAAAATCACAGTCATAGATGGCTATGTAGGCTTTACGGGTGGAATCAATCTTGCTGACGAGTACATCAATGTCAATTCAAAATTTGGACATTGGAAGGACACCGGTATCATGCTAAAAGGTGAAGGTGTCTGGAATCTCACAATGATGTTTTTGCAAATGTGGAAGTTTGTCACAAAAGAGCCGGATGCCGAGGACTATGAACAATACAAGCCTCATGTTCATATGGCAAGAAAAGTTGAGACGGATGGATTTATACAACCATATGGAGATACTCCGGTCGATGATGAAATTGTAAGTGAAAATATTTACCTTAATATGATTAACAAGGCTAAGCATTATGTTTATATTACGACGCCTTATCTTATTATAGATAATGAAATGATTACGGCACTTACCCTTGCTGCAAAGAGTGGTATAGATGTCCGTATCATTACGCCCGGGGTACCGGATAAAAAGTTTGTCTATATGGTAACACAATCTTATTATTATCAGCTTATTCAGGCCGGTGTGAGGATTTATCAGTACACGCCGGGATTTATCCACGCAAAGACTGTTGTCATTGATGATACCGTTGCAACTGTAGGAACCGTCAACTTTGATTACCGAAGCCTGTATTTGCACTTTGAATGTGGTGTGTGGATGTATCATACATCTGTCATTCAGGAGATCCATGATGACTATATGAAAACGTTGGAAAAATGTGACGAGATTACTATGGAAGAGATAAAATCAACAGGCGGATTCAAACGATTCTGGCAGGCAATTCTGCGATTGGTTGCACCATTGCTATAGGAAAATATTTTTGAAAAATAATTCCATAAATTTTTCCGAAAAAAATTATAAAAACTGTTGACAACAAACTACCAAAGTGTTATCTTATAGAAGTTGTCGCTAACAAAGACAGCATGAACCTTTGACA
>CALYVE010000196.1 GCA_945492935.1 uncultured Lachnospiraceae bacterium | reverse complement strand
TTCCGATTTGCTTCCAGCCGGTTGCCATCGCTCCGCTACCATTAAAATAATACCATTTCGTTCCCAGTTGCTTCCAGCCGGTTACCATTGCGCCCGATGCTTCAAAGTAATACCACTTGCTTCCGATCTGCTTCCAGCCGGTTGCCATTGTTCCAGAAGCTTCAAAGTAATACCACTTACTTCCAATCTTCATCCAGCCTGTACACAAAACGCCATCCGCATCAAAGTAGTATGTTTTGCCTTCAAGAGTCAGCCATGCAGTCACTCTTTGTCCTTGATCATCATAATAATAAGTATTATCCCCATCTTGTATCCAGCCGATTTTGTCCGGATCTGTTGGATCTGTTGGATCTGTTGGGTCCGTTGGATCTGTTGGGTCTGTTGGATCTGTCGGATTTGTTGGCCCTGGTGGATCTGTTGGACCTACCGGTTCTTTTCCAACTGTTTTAACATATTTGCATTGTGTAAGCTCGTCCTTTGTAATTTGGACAGCGGAACTACTGTCATTTCCACCGAAGAAATCAAATGCATCTGCATTTGCAGTAATATCTGTTTCGCATGAGATAGCCTGACCACTCGACGTGATTGTTGTCAAACCTTTGTCAAGCGTCATAGAATTACAAACAATGCCCTTCGTCTCACTGCCACTTACTGCAATTGATGTTGTTCCATCAATTATAGTTACATTATAAGAAACATGAATACCCTTTGCACCCGTTCCGCTTGATGTCACAGTTGTATTACTCGTATCGAGTGTAACGTTGTTACCGATAATCGCTGAACCATTTTCCTTTTGTTCTGTAGCCTGAACGTTTATGGTTGCATTTTTTGCTACGAAGTCTCCCATGCTATTCAAACTGGCAGTAGTACCTATTGCAGTCAATGATGCGTCTGTGACTGATAATTTCTTTACATAGAAAATAGCACTATTTTCTTTACTTGTAACATTTACTTGAGCACCATTTAATATTTCCATTTCAGTACACAAAATTGCTACTTCCCGAGACAGGATATCAACCGTCGAATCATCAACAGAAATATTCTTCTCACTTTTTATTACTTTTTCTCTGGAACTTTTAGTTTTTACAACGGATTTATTTTTAATCGTAGTATTGTTTTTTACAGTTATACACGGCTGATACATACTACTTACCGTCAGTTTGGAATTATCGACTGTTAAATTTTCATTTACACATATATCGTTTCCATTTGAACTATATAACTCCAACGTTGAATCTTTGATTGTCATACTACCACTTGTCGTATCACCCGCCTTCATAGCGTTGCTATTACATGTAATATCAAGTGTTGCCTGATCCAATATTATATCTTTTTTTGCACACATAATATCACTTGGTTCTGCACTTTCAACATTGACTGTGGCATCAGAAATTTCTAGATTTTTATTTGCTGAAAACAAGCTGCTCACTTCAGAAGCAATAATAGTAACTCCCGTTACAGAAAGATTACCATTCGAGCTAATTCCCTTACCACCATTTATTTTTAATGTTCCATCACCGGTAAATGCTAAAGTCTGTTCACGATTTGAGAATTCCGCAGTCACAAATTTACCACCGGTCTGGATAATATTTTCGCCTATTAACTCGACAGTCAAACTATCACCTGATACAACAAAAAAGTCGTTCGTACTTGTTGACATGAGTTTTACATTATTTAAGGTCAGCTTATGATTCGTTGCATCATAAGTAATACCTAAATCTTCAATTGATTTACCACCGATAGAGGTTACTTTTGCATTATTCAGATACACTTGTATCAAATCGTTATTAATAAATATTTTATAGCCCGAAACATTATTATATGTTACTGTTTCTGCTTTTGCACCAAGTACCGGCACATTCACCCCAAAAATAACCATTACCGCACATAAAAACAGTGCTAAAAATCTTTTCCCTGTTTTTGTTTTAAGTATTTTTCCTCCTCCTTGCAAAAAGTATTTGCGTATTTTATTTCGATACCAATAATTTACCATATTTATGTAATTATTTCAAACAAATACTGAGGGACGTAGCTACGTCCCTCAGAAATAAACAGATATTGTTGTACCGACGCCCGGTGCACTATCAAGCTCTATTCTGGCGTCATGTAGTTCTACGATATGCTTTACAATCGCAAGCCCTAATCCTGTTCCTCCTGTTTCCTTCGAGCGGCTTTTATCAACTCTGTAGAATCGCTCAAATATTCTTTGTTGCTCAGATGCCGGAATTCCGATTCCATTATCCTTCACAACCAGACACGCTCTTCCATCTCGTTCATTGACGGAAACGGATACTTTTCCACCTTCATTATTGTATCGAATCGCATTCTGCGTCAGGTTCTCAATCAGTTCCTTTAGCATTTCTTTGTTTCCCCGAACAACTTTCGAAGTTCCTTCAAAGGATATTCCAACACCTCTTTGCTTTGCATTTACCGACAATTCATCTACACATTCCTCGACCATCTGATACAAATCAATTTCTTCAAACACCGGTTCATGATTTTTTTGTTCGAGTTCGGACAGACGAAGAATATCGTTGATTAGTGCAAGTAAACGCTCTGAGTTTTTATGGATTTCATGGTAAAAATGCTTTTTTTTCTCATTTGCCACCATATCTCCCTCGAGCAATTCGGCATAACCGGATATTGCGGTTAGCGGTGTTTTTAACTCATGCGACACATTTGCGGTAAAATCCTGTCTCGCCTTTGCCGCCGACAAAATATCCATATGCTGCGTCCTCAGTTTCTCCGAAAACGGATCAAGCTCCTTGTAAGGGGACTCATAGTCTGCATCATCCAAATTTTCAGCCATCATTTCAATCGGCTTTAAAAGTTGTATAGTCAGCATATGAGATATTATTACACAAATTGCAATAATCAACAGAATAATAAGTGCAATAATCGGTGCCACAGAAACAAACACCGACCACAGACTTTGCGCATCAGTCGCTACACGAAGTACGGTTCCGTTATCCAACAATATGGCATAATAAAATGTATTCTTATTCATCGTATCTGATTTTCGAACAGATTCACCGATTCCTTCCTCAAATGCAGCCTTTATCTCCGGTCTGTCCAAATGGTTTGACAAAAGCTCCGTTGTCGCATCATTATCATAAAGAACGGTTCCGTCTGCGTCAATCCATGTAACACGAAGCTCGTCGATGTCTGTCGTTAAGTCAATCTTTTGAATATCCACAGACGCTGATTCAAAATAATTTGTATCCTTAAGCAGCTTTGCGCTTACCGAAAGATCCACCCGTATTCGTTTTTGAAACAGACCATAATATATAATTGTAATGCCTATGACCGTTGCTATAATTGCAAGTATTGCAATTCCGACCAGCCTGATATTTATTTTACTTTTCATTCGATTACGTAACCCACATTTCGTACTGTTCTGATTCTGTTACCATAACTGCCAAGTTTCTGTCGCAGTGTCTTTACATGCATGTCGATGGTTCTTGATTCTCCTTCATAGTCAGTCCCCCAGACACGATCCATAATGATATCTCTGCGAAGAACAATTCCTTTATTCCTGACAAACAAGGAAAGTAATTCATATTCCTTGAATGTTAATTCAACATTCTTTCCGTCTATAGTTACTTCATGCTTCTCATTATTAATAACAAGACTATCTAAGACCAATTCTTTTATTTCTTCCGGTTGCGTTCTGCGAAGCAATGCTTTCACTCTTGAAATAAGCTCCATAACCGAAAATGGTTTTTTAATATAGTCATCCGCTCCGTCTTCGATTCCTTTTACTAAATCGAGCTCTGTTGTCTTCGCTGTAACCATAATAATCGGAATTTTTTTTGTAGACGGATTTTGTCGCAGTTTTCGGACAATCTCGTTACCATTTTCATCCGGAAGCATTATGTCAACCAAACATAAATCCGGTAATATTTCTTCCGTTTTCTTATAAAAATCTTTTGCACACGGAAAGCCGACAGCCTTATGTCCGGCATTCATAAGTGCAAACACTTCGATTTCCCGAATACTGTCATCATCTTCAATAATATAAATAAGTGCCATCCGCTCACTCCCTTCCTTCTGTATTACAAAAGGCATATACGAGAAAA
>CALYVE010000195.1 GCA_945492935.1 uncultured Lachnospiraceae bacterium | reverse complement strand
AAAAATCAGTGGAAAAAAGGCTACAGCTTAAAGCTTATTACGGAGGTATCGCATGTGAAAGAGAAAGTGTTTGGAATATTGCAGAGAGTAGGACGTTCCTTTATGCTTCCTATCGCGCTTTTGCCGATTGCAGGATTGATGCTCGGAATCGGAAGTTCATTTACAAATCCTACGATGCTTGAAACATACAGACTGACAGCAGTCATAAAAGAGGGCGGCATTCTGTATACGCTTCTTGATATTATGAGTAAAACGGGCGGTGTTGTATTTGACAATCTTGCACTGTTGTTTGCTATAGGAGTTTCCATAGGCATGGCAAAGAAGGAGAAAGAGGTTGCGGCATTGTCGGGTGTCATAGGATATCTGATAATGAATGCAGCCATAAGTGCGCTGATTTCGGCAAAGGGCGGCGTAGAAGCCATGACGGCAAATTCAACTACAACAACGATGGGAATTACAACACTTCAAATGGGTGTATTCGGAGGCATAATTGTCGGACTTGGCGCTGCAGCTCTTCATAACAGATTTTATAAAATAAAACTGCCACAGGTATTATCCTTTTTTGGAGGAACAAGGTTTGTGCCTATAATTGTGAGTGTTGTATATTTAATGGTAGGAATCATCATGTTCTATATTTGGCCCGTAATTCAAATCGGCATTGCCGGACTTGGACAGTTGGTTCTTGATTCGGGCTATGTGGGAACCTGGATATACGGAATTATAGAAAGAGCACTGATTCCCTTTGGATTACATCATGTGTTTTATATGCCTTTCTGGCAGACGGAGCTTGGCGGTGCGGCACTTGTCGATGGAGTGATGGTGCAGGGTGCACAAAATATTTTCTTTGCAGAACTTGCATCAAAGACAACCGAACAGTTCTCGGTTTCTGCAACAAGATTTATGACCGGAAAGTTTCCGTTTATGATTTTTGGTCTTCCGGCGGCTGCATATGCCATGTACAAAACAGCGCGTCCTGAAAAGAAAAAGGTTACCTACGGACTTCTTCTATCTGCAGCATTAACTTCCATGCTGACAGGTATTACGGAACCTTTGGAATTTACTTTTTTATTTGTGGCTCCGATTATGTATGCGGTTCACTGTGTGCTTGCAGGTCTTGCTTATATGCTTATGCATATCCTGAATGTAGGGGTGGGAATGACCTTTTCGGGCGGTATTATTGATTTGGTATTGTTTGGAGTGCTGCAGGGAAATACAAAGACAGGCTGGATATGGATTGTGATAATAGGACTGCTATATGCAATTATCTATTATGTTGTGTTTTATTATATGATTAAGAAATTTAATCTGAAGACTCCGGGAAGAGAGATGGACCATGAGGAGACGAAGCTGTATACACGAAAGGATATGAAACGTCCGGGTGGTTTAAATAATGTAAATGAGAATGGCGAAGAAGACGCGGTTAGCGCGATGATCGTGAATGGTCTTGGCGGTATCGATAATCTTTCTGATATTGACTGCTGTGCAACGCGACTTCGGGTAACCGTTTTGGATTCGAATTTGGTTTTCGACCGTGTATTAAAAGAAAGCGGAGCGTCAGGTGTCATTCATAAGGGAAATGGTGTCCAAATAATATATGGTCCACAGGTTTCTGTTATAAAATCCAAGCTTGAGGATTATATAGAGAGGATTACTTCGAATACGACAGACAATATTGAGCAGGAACAACAAAGTAACAGTGAAAATGGCAAGACAATCCATATTTATTCGTGTATAAAGGGGAAGGTTATTCCACTGAAAGAGGTAAGTGATGAAGCATTTTCTTCGGGTATGCTTGGAGAAGGCGCTGCCATAGAACCTTCAGAGGGCAGGTTGTATGCACCTTGCGATGGAAGAATCGACATGGTATTTGACACAAAGCATGCGATAACTATGGTTTCAGAAGAGGGTTGCGAACTGCTTCTTCATATTGGTATTGACACGGTGAGACTCGAAGGAAAATATTATGAGACATATGTTGCAAACGGACAGGAGGTTCAAAGGGGAGATTTATTGATAACCTTTGATATGGAGAAAATCAAGGCTGCCGGATACAAAATAACAACGCCGGTGATTGTGTGTAACACGGATGTGTATTCGCGTGTTGCACTTGTCCGTACCGGAGAGGTAACTGTTGGGGAAGATATGATCAACGTAATGTAAATATAGCTTTTTCGAATAGAATGTAAGATACCGTTGACAGATTCGAAAGAAACAAAAGGAGGTAGTATTGTGAACAAGGAACAAGTATTAAATGAAGCAGAAAAGCAGAAACAGCAGATTATAGCAAATCGAAGATATTTGCATTCTCACCCTGGAACAGGATTTGACATAAACGAAACCTTCGAGTATGTCAAATCGGAATTGGAAAACATGGGATACAAGCCAAAAGTATGCGGCAAGTCGGGACTGGTTGCGTTGGCGGGCGGTAAGAAGCCGGGTAAGGTATTTCTTATCCGGGGAGATATGGATGCTTTACCAATCAAGGAGGAGGCAGATGTTTCATTTGCATCGTCAAACGGATGCATGCATGCCTGTGGACATGATATGCATACCGCTATGCTGCTTGGTGCGGCTCGTATATTAAAAAAGCATGAGGATGAGATTGAGGGAACGGTAAAACTGATGTTCCAGCCTGCAGAAGAAATATTTGAGGGCTCACAGGATATGATAAAAGACGGATTGCTTGAAAATCCTAAGGTTGATGGGGCATTAATGATACATGTTATGGCTGGAATGCCTTTTCCGGCAGGTACGGTTGTCGTATCTGCTCCGGGGGTTAGTGCTCCGGCAGCAGATTATTTTGAAATCAAGGTAAAGGGTAAGGGATGTCATGGTTCTATGCCAAATACGGGCATTGACCCACTGACTGCTGCTGCCCATATTTTGATAGCATTACAGGAACTTCATGCAAGAGAACTATCCATGCAAGATCAGGTAGTGCTCACAATCGGAACGATGAATGCCGGAACTGCTGCTAATGTCATACCGGATATGGTTACAATGGGTGGAAGTATCCGTACCTTTGACGAGGCTACGAGAGAATATATAAAACAACGCATGAACGATATCGCCTGTGCAATCGCAGGAGCCTTCAGGGCAGAAGCAGAGGTGTGTTTTGGAAGCGGCTGTCCGACGCTTGTAAACGACAAGGAGCTTTCTGAGTGTGTGTATGGTTATGTAAAAGAGCTGCTTGGAGAAAGCTGCGCATTTTCTGTTGCAAAGCTTCATGCGTTAGGCGGCGGAAGTAGTTCTTCAAAGTCGGCCGGTTCCGAGGATTTTGCTTATGTAAGTCAAAAGGTGCCTTCTATTATGCTGGCTCTTGCTGCGGGGCAACCGGAAAAGGGATATAAATATCCACAGCACCATCCTATGGTGAAATTTGATGAGGATGCACTGGACAAAGGAAGTGCTGTATACGCGTACACGGCACTTCGCTGGTTAGAGGAACATAAATAAGCTAAAATATGTAAAGCGAAGTATAGATGCAAGCTTCCTGTCGTATATCTTAATGAAAATGTTTCGCAAAGAAGCTATAATCGGTAAGAAGAAATAAATCCGGTGTAATATTGCGAAACGCATAGAATCAAGGAAAGGGGAACAGATGAATAATATGAAAGAATTCCGAATATCAAATATATTGATGCTTACTTTGGCTGGCATCGTAAATGCTTTTGGCATAACTATTTTTTTAACTCCTGTTAAGTTATATGATAGCGGTATATCAGGAACCTCCATGTTGCTTGATCAGATAACGCCTGCCTGCTTAACATTATCGGTATTTCTGTTAGTATTAAATATTCCATTGTTTTTGTTTGGCTTAAAAAAGCAAGGAGCGAAGTTTACAATTTATGCAATTTATTCAGTAACGATTTATTCACTTTTTGCATGGCTGATAACTAATGTTTTTCCAATTGATGTAAGTATAGCTTCCCCTCTTGCGGGTACGGATTTGTTGTTGTGTGCGCTGTTTGGAGGGGTGATATCCGGTATTGGAAGCGGACTTGCGATTCGATATGGCGGAGCGATGGACGGTATTGAAGTTATGGCAGTTATCTTTGCCAAAAGAATTGGAATTACTGTTGGCACCTTTGTTATG
>CALYVE010000194.1 GCA_945492935.1 uncultured Lachnospiraceae bacterium | reverse complement strand
GGGTCGTCATCACGATTAGATCGTTCGTGTTATAGTTCCGGTAGGAAATGCAATAATTAAAGTATTCCACCGCCGCAACATCCTTTTTCTGCACATCATCAAGCTCCGATGCATCCTTTGCCTTACGTGCACAAAAGCCCGTTGTCATATAGCGGTAGCCTTCCTCCTGAAGTGCCTCTTCAAGTTTCCACTCTACAAGCGAATGAATCGTTGTATTGCCATTCCCTGTGCGGAATAATTTTTCAATTGGCTGCTTTTCATCGAGGGTACAGTTTGGAATCATGTTCTGCATAAGAAGAAGCATAAGCACACTTTTACCACCACCGTTTGCAAGGTCATACAATGTATTTTTGCCATGCATACGCATTGTGAAATCGTCATAATACTGTGTTCCAAAGTTGTATTTTACATTATTTACTCGTATACGGTTTATACTAGGCATCGATTTCACCTCCCAGTACTTTATAGATACGGCCCTTATATTCCTCAAAATAATTTTCTGCAATAGCCTTAAAACGATTTGTCGGATAGTAGCGTTCCTCTACCTCGACAAACAGCTTTTGCGATACAAGGAAATTAAAGGCAAGCTTCACATAGCCTGTCTTTGAAGCACGGGAAGCTCTGTTTCGATCCTTATCCTCTGATGTAACCATAGGAAGCTCATCCCACAAAAGAGCAATTGTACGGAAGCTGTCTTCCGCAAGCTCGTCCATAGAATACACATTTAAGTCCTTCATAATCGTTGATAAATAATCGGTCATCTGTGTGAGGATATCCTCTGTTTTCACATATTCCTTCACCTGATATGCGGCAGAATCCTGGTAAAAATACAAGAGTGCGTTATACATAATAAAATAAACGGTATAAAGCTCCTTATTCAGACGGAGGCCGAGAATTCTCTTTAAATCATCATTTGTATAACCAAATATGCGATTGCCGTCACCCGGTGAGATAAAAAGGCAGTCCTCATACTCATAAAGGCTCAAATTAAGCTTCTTCAGCATCTGCATTGTAATGTCATACACTGCAGCATTTGAGTAAAATTCCTCGTATAGCTCGCGCGTATCCGCATTGGAACGGGATACTTCACGTCCGGTAATCAGTGCTGTATAAATATCAAGTGCTTTATCTAAGCTTTTTGCTTCCATTTACCCGTTCCTCCTCTCAAATATCATATCTGTAACATAAAATGCTGCGTCCTCGTCTGCATCACCCGTAGCAAGCTCCGGTCGGAGTGCTACCGTCTCATTGTTAAAATGAATATCAAAACACATATTTTCAAATCGCTTCTTGGCAGCTTCATCAAGATTGTCAACAACCATTTCTTCCAGTAAGGTTTCCTGTTTTTCCAGCATTGTTGACAGCTTGTAATTTCGCTTTCCCGCAAGATGAACTAAAAACGCATAGTAATCTCGGTTTGCATATATTTCCTCTCCAAATTTAATTTCCAAAATGCCGTTATACTCCTTGAGTGTAAGCTTGTTCCATTTGTCAAGCTGATCCATAAGCTCATAAAACAGTCTCGCAAAATTGATGCTGATTTTCTTGTCAAGCACCTCATCCTCATATTCAAAATCGAAATCCGGTGCATATTTTTCAACCTTCTCGCCCTTTACCTTGTCATCCCCACGCAAAGTAAGCATATTATCGATTGTGCGCATAGAAAATGATTTGTCAATCTTTGGTGCAAACAACGGCATAAGCACATGCGCCATATTTTGCGGTGTATCATTTTGCATGAGGTTAAGCATCTGCTGTCTGAAATCAAAAACCGGTCGAAGTCTTCTTAGCTTTGCCTGCTCAATCATGCGGTCTGACAACTGTTGTAAGCTTGTTGTCTCGGAAATCAACCGGCTATGATTATAGATTGTTTTTTTAAGTTCTGTTTCCAAAGCTGAAATATCTTCCAACACACGTGACTGAAGCGATGTCGCCTGTCCACTTCCCGACTGTTCAAATGACGCACGCTCAATTGCCTTGTCAACAAGCGCCTTATTCTTTGCAAATAATTTTTGCTCTTCCGCAAACCACTTCGTTGTCGTCTCCATATATTGCCGGTAACGTTTTTCACCCTCAAACACATCCATCCCAAGCAGCTTCACAACCTGCTCTTTTTCGAGAAGAAGCTGAATTACCTGACTGTTGATTCGACGAACAACATCAATGCCGCCCTTAAAATTGTTTGAGCGAATCATCTTTTCAAGGAGAAGCTGAGAAACATTGATTCGGCTTTCGTCCTTCATCTCTTTTGTATCCAGGTAAAACTCAATTCCTTCAGAGGTAATTGAGTAGTATACCTGCCCCTGTTCTATGCGGCTGTCAACCAAACGCACTCTGGCAATCTTTTTTTGATGGGACTCCGGATCATAAAAGCTATATTCAAAGGCCCGGCCGTCATTTTTGAGCTTGTCGAATATATAAAGAATCAGCTGATGACGTTCTTCTTCCGTCTCCGAAAGATCAAAATCGCGTTCCAGAAGCTTTGTCAAAAACTGTTCATATTCTTCGAATGTAATATCTTTTTCGTGGAAATTATTTTCATGAATTAAAAAACGCAAGGATGCCAGGGTAATATAGCCCATATCAAGAAAATTATATTTTCCGTCCTTGTACTGTGAAAACGTCGTTTCATTCAGTACGAAGAATGGATAATATTTCTTGAGATTCTGCATTCTTGCGTTATGTTCTGCAATTATATCATTGATTAAAACATACTTGCCTGCCATGAATATCCCCTATCTTGCGTACCTTTACATAATTATTAAAATTATACTACAAAATACCGCATAAAACAAGGGAATACTAATGGTTTTCGGCATCCGTCCGACATCCTTTTACAGTGTCAGATTTTTCTCCCACTCTGTCACCTTCGGCCAGCCTGTCGTGTCAAAAGCCTTTCGGATCAGCTCACTTTCGTATTGAAGCTTGGAACGTATATTTTTATATTGAAAACAGCCTGTTTTCCAATATTTCTCACACATGGCGTATTCCATAACCCTTGCATGATCTTCCACCGGAAAGCTTTTTGAGTATATATCAACGAAACTAATATCCTCTGTTTGACCGTTCTGTGCTTCATCTGAATTATATACATATTGACTGTCAAAGTTGTTCTGATTCTGAGCATAGTTGTAATCGTAGCAAAAGCTTTCCGGATTATAAGAATTCCATATGTCATCCTGAATCCAATATTCTCCAAGCATGAGATAATCATCGATCGAGTGAAATATCTCGTGATGTATGGTTGATTTCAAATCGGATATCATATGACAATTCAGATAAACGATATAGCTCTCAAATGTTTCATTTTGCAATCCGCCGGCTTCACTTAACACATCTTCACCTATTCCGGATATGGAGTCACACAAATAAATCCACATCGGATGACCCTCTGTCAGTTGCAGTTGTGCCAGCATCCCCTTCGGGTATCTCGCAAGCTCCCTGTCTATTATTTTTAACGAGCGTTTCATATTCAGACAGCTTTCCAAAGGCGTAGGTGTATAGTCATATACAAAGCTTGCATCAAAGTCTTCTCCGAAGCCGATTTCCACGCCATACTTCTTCTCAATTTCATCGGCATAAGCTCGCATTTCCGCGAGAAACGCCTCTTTGTTATCTGTCACTTTATCGATTGGATATGCATATATTCCATCGTCATTTGATTTAGCGTAGACACCGCACAAATCCCATACACAGAGCGAACGTGTTTCGTTATTCATGATTTCAAATACAACAACGCCAAGCCGGTCTAAATATGTAAATTGTGAAACATTGACCCAGTCCTCCTCGAGATAAACCGACGTTTCATATTGCTTTTTTCCCTCCGGGTTGTAAAGGCTAAGCTTATGCTCCGTCCCCGCATCATTCATTTGTTCTGTCTTCTCAAATGACAAAAAAGCGCAATCCGCCAATGACGAACAAAGTACGAAATTGTCTGCTTCATAATCAAAGGATAATACATAGCTTGGTTCTTCCCCCATTTTTCCCCAGACATTTTCAAAGCAATTATCAATCTCCACTTCCCCGTAAAACAGCGTATCCGTATAATCGAACCAATAATTTCCACCCGCTGATTTACTGATTGTTTTTCCTGTCGTAAGATCACTTACAACCGTATATGGCTCT
>CALYVE010000193.1 GCA_945492935.1 uncultured Lachnospiraceae bacterium | reverse complement strand
TCTGTCCGCAAGCCGCTCGCAATCCCGCAAAGCGCCGGCGCCGAATCTTCCATCATGGGATTTTTTATTGCAAAAATTTTTCAATTGAAAAAAATTCAAAGAAAGGAAAAAAAGGACATGGTAATTACATTAAAAGACGGCTCTTCAAAAGAGTACGCACAGGCAATGAGTATTATTGACATTGCAAACGACATCAGTGAAGGCTTGGCCCGTATGGCTTGTGCCGGCGAAATAGACGGCAAGGTTGTAGACCTTCGCACAATGGTTGACAAAGATTGTAACTTAAACATTTTGACATTTAATGATGAGGCAGGACAAAAGACATTTTGGCACACAGCAAGCCACGTTCTTGCACAGGCAGTAAAGCACCTTTACCCTGACGCAAAGTGCACAATCGGTCCTGCAATTGACAACGGATTTTATTACGATTTTGATATGCCATCCCTTACAAGAGAGGATCTTGACAAGATAGAGGCAGAGATGAAAAAGATCGTAAAAAACGGGGATGATATCACATCCTTTACCCTTCCGAGAGCAGAAGCAATCAAGCTTATGGAAGAAAAGGGCGAGCCATACAAGGTTGAGCTTATCAATGATCTTCCTGAAGATTCCATCATAAGCTTCTATACACAGGGTGACTTCACAGACCTTTGCGCAGGCCCGCACCTTATGAATACAAAGGCTGTAAAATTCTTCAAGCTGACATCCTCTTCCGGCGCATACTGGAGAGGTGATTCCAACAAAAAAATGCTCACACGTATTTACGGTACTGCATATACAAAGAAAGCAGATCTTGAAGAGAGACTTTTATTCCTCGAAAATATCAAGAACCGTGACCACAACAAATTAGGTCGTGAACTTGAATTTTTCACAACAGTCGATGTCATCGGTCAGGGACTTCCGCTTTTCATGCCAAAGGGTACAAAGATTATCCAGAAAATGCAAAGATGGATTGAGGATCTTGAGGATTACGAGTGGGGTTATGTCCGTACACGTACACCACTTATAGCAAAAGCTCAGCTTTACAAGATTTCAGACCACTGGTACCACTACAAGGATGGTATGTTTGTATTAAATGATACGGAGGATCCGGAGGCAGACGTTGACGACAAGGGTCGTGAGGTAATGGCACTCCGTCCTATGACATGCCCATTCCAATATTATGTATATAAAGCTACACAGCACAGTTACCGCGACCTTCCTTACAGAATGGGTGAGACTTCAACCTTGTTCCGTAACGAGGATTCCGGAGAAATGCATGGTCTTACACGTGTCAGACAGTTTACTATCTCAGAAGGCCATTTGATTTGTACGCCGGAACAGATTGCTGACGAGTTCAAAAACTGTGTAAACTTGATGAAGCATGTTTTGACAACCTTAGGTCTTCAGGACGATGTAACCTACCGTATGAGCAAATGGGATCCAAACAATACAGAAAAATACCTTGGTACTGCTGAGGATTGGAACCGCGTTCAGGATGCCATGCGTGTAATATTAGATGATATCGGACTTGAATATACAGAAGAAGAAGGCGAAGCGGCTTTCTACGGTCCTAAGCTTGATGTTCAGGCAAAGAACGTATACGGCAAAGAAGATACGATGATTACAATTCAGCTCGATATGTTCCTTGCAGAACGTTTTGACATGTACTACATCGATGCAAACGGCGAGAAGAAGCGCCCATACATCATCCATAGAACATCTATGGGTTGCTACGAGAGAACACTTGCCTGGTTAATTGAAAAATATGCCGGTGCACTGCCAACATGGTTATGTCCGGAGCAGGTTCGTATTCTTCCGATTTCTGACAAATTTGCGGATTACGCAGATGAAGTATACAAAAAACTTCGCAAGGCAAAGGTCGATGTAACCGTTGACAACCGCTCAGAGAAGATCGGCTACAAGATTCGCGAAGCAAGACTTCAGAAGATTCCATACATGTTAATCGTTGGTGCGAACGAAGCAGAATCCGGTACAGTATCGGTTCGTAAGCGTGGTGTTGAAGAACCTCTTGGCTCAATGCCAACAGAAAAATTCATCGCAGATCTTGTAGAAGAGATTGAAGAAAAAAGAATTTAATTAAAATTAAATCAATATTTACATCAAATATTGTAGATTATTTTAACATTTTATGTTATCCTATTTTATGAAATAATTTTTAAGGGGGAAAATTCATGAATTGTCCAAGTTGTGGAGCAGAAGTTCCAGCTGGTAGCGTTATGTGTCCTGTTTGTGGCAACCCTGTTGCCGCTCAGCCTACTATGAACTATGATGCACCTGCACAGCCTTCCTATGTAGAACCTTCACCGGTACCTGCAAAGAAATCACCACTTGTTGGTATTATCATTGCTGTTGTAGCTCTCGTTGCTGTATTTCTCGTAGGTTTCTTCTTATTAGGAGGAAAATACACCGGCACATACAAGCTTTACGAAGTTTCAGTTTCAGCTTACGGCGCGACAGAAACCGTCACAGAAGCAGATTTAGCCGCTTATGGTATGGGTGATGTTTCATTAAAAGTAACATTTAACCGTTGTAAGTTCAAAGGCTTAGAGACATACTCGCTTACAGGACCTTACAAGTTTAAGATTTCCGGCGAGAAGGTTACAATTACCGGTAGCGATGGTTCTGTTTATGGAACATATGACAAGAGTGAAAAGTCCATCACACTTACAGAAGAAGAGGATGGCATGGAAGTTAGTTTCGTATTTAAAAAGTAAATGATTTCCTACAAAAAACGGTAGTTCTTGCAACTACCGTTTTTTATCTATTAACATTTCAAATTTTTTACTCTTTTCCCGGGCAAAAGCAGCTGACGATTCCTGTTACAATTCCGGCTATCATAAAATATACACCAAGAGATATACTCTTTAGAACATTTTCATTTTCCAATTCAACAACGCCCTCACCCAAAAAACGACGAACCAGTTCCTTCGCCAAATTAATAATGTTTCCCATATCAACAAACATAATAATAAACATGGCAAGCATAATCATGGTTGGAATCAATTTGAGCACCGGAATATCCACAAAGGAAAGCACGACCATCACAATCACACCAATCAACATACCATAAGGAATGCCTTTCCATGTGGACGATATCATTCCTACGTTTTCGCACACCTTGAATATATTATATTTAATCTGAATCTTTTCGTGAAATGCCGACATGTCAATCATCGGAATCATCATTCCGATAAAAACAAGCACCGCCGAAAGCAGTCCGACAAGCATGCTTGCACTAATCAAACGTCTTGATGTTTGCTCCATAAAAGTAAGCTCCCTTCAAAAATAATTACTTTTCTGCTTTTTCTTCCACAACAATCGAAATTGAATATAGTATCAATCCCAAAATACAAAGAACTATTCCGTACGACGGCTTTGCAGAAGCTTTCCACGCACTCCTGACACTCTTCGTCAGAAAGAATTTCACAATTGCAAACACTGTAAGCACAACCGGAAGATACTTCATAATACGTCCCTCAAAAACATCTGCAAGCGGCGTGTATCCTTTTGTCGAGCAAATCAGCATGAAGATGCCGGCAAGCATCAGAATTAATGCAACGACTGTAACAGCACTACTGTTTAATGCCATTCCATCACGCTTACCACCCAAATCAAACAGTGATGCAAAATGCATTTTTTTCTGTTCATTTACGTCCGCATAGCTTTTGCTCATCCATGCAAAAAATGGTGCAATATAAGTTAAAACAGCCCCCAGCAGCATAATCAATCGCAAGTTTTTCTTTGGTAATGCTTTCACATATCCAACCAGATCCCACTTTGTACGCATTTTCTTTTCTGCTTTCATTACTTGCGCTCTCGAGATTGTGATAACCTCCGGTTCCTGTGCTTCCATATCCCCAAGGCAGGCATCGCAATACATACGGCCCTCCGGAATTTCTTTTCCACACTCTTTACATACCATTTTACTTCCCCCCATTTTTGTTTTTCTTCCCATATGCAATAATCGAAGTAACAGTTATTCCGACGATTCCTATCCACGCTATACAGCAGCCTGCGCTCCTTCGTACAGTTCCGCCAATCCATGCAATGTAATATTCAAATTCATCCGTTAATGTCTTTACCGTTGCAAGGTACACAATCATAAGCAATGCACCGGATATTAATATCTCAATTAACGGGTCGTAAAACCATTTATTCTTTATTCTGCCAAATGCATCAACATACTCTGCCATAACCAGCCCGAGAACTACGCATGTATGTACCTTCATAAGTATCTCAA
>CALYVE010000192.1 GCA_945492935.1 uncultured Lachnospiraceae bacterium | reverse complement strand
GACGCATATTTAACATCTTATTTAATGCTTCCTCATCTAATATGCTGCTATACTCTGCTTTACCCTTTCTGTCATAGCTGTCAACCCCGATTCCGTCCTCATTTTCATCCAGACGTTTCTGGATAAAATCATACAATACGGTTTCCATCTCATTGTCAGTATACGGACTTATGATTAACGAAAGCGGATGAATGGCCGGATTCAGATACTGCATTGGTGATATTCTCGTATTTGAAATCAGCATAATCGCCACATCCTTAAAGCGTTCTCTTACCTTGTAAACATTGTCAAGTCCACCTTCCGTGCAAATGTTTACAATTGCAAAATCCGGTGTTTTCTCACACTCCGTTGTATCATAAATAATTAGTTTTTCATCGGATACCTTTGCAACAATGTCTGCGCATTTTGTCCGAATCGATTCATATTCTTTTTGCTTACATCCATATATAAGCAATGTGACCATTTCTATTACCTCCTAGCAAGCGGTACAACAATTGTATTGCAAGAATCCCCCAAAGAACTTGCAGTAATACCAAGACCTGCTTTTTGTACCTTTGACTGTTCTTTATACGGAATACCATCAAAGCTGAAGATTCTGTTGCCGGCAACATTTCCGCCGAAATGAATACCAACCTTATCTCTGACAAAGAGCTTGAAGGCTTTCTGGTAATCAACCTCGTTTGCTGTCTCAAGTCCGATTGTTCCAAAAAAGAATATGTTATGCAGGCGACCTTTATCCAAAAGATTTTCAACGAATCCGTTAATCTTATGCTCACCCGTATATACCTGCTTGATAAACCAGTTTACATCCGTAATGAAGATGAAAATCGGCTGTTCCTCGCTCATCTTCTCGTAAACCTCTGATTCTTCCATATCCTGGGCAACAAGCTCCTTCTTTATCACGTCTCTGCGCTTAAACTCCGGAATGATATTCATAAAGTAGTCGAACATACCTTCTTCAGAATTAACGTACGTTACCTTTTCTTCCTCTTCATAAATCTTCATAACTCCGGCATCACTGTCAATAATACAAATCTGCGCATCCTTTTGTAATGCAGACTGAATCAAAACACGTAAATAGTTTTTCTTTCCGCTTCTCGCAAAGCCGGTAATCAAATATGTAAATACCTGCTTCAAATCGATGCCTGTAATTGTTGCATTCTCAGAATCGTAGCCGGATGGAAGCATATCCTTATCGGCAATTTTTTGGTCGAATTCCTCAAGCTGACTGAACTCTGACCAAACAGGTTTTTCGGGAATTTCCGGTACCGGTCTGGCCTTTCTGTGTGGCCATGCCGCTGCCATCTGCTCTGCCATCGTTGCAATACGGTCGATACGACTGTAATCATCCGGTGTTTCCAGCGCAAGAGCTGTCTGATACTCAAGCGCAACCTTGCCATATAATGCAATACCACGGCCCTTAACACCTGCCTCCGGAATTACGTCAAGACCTACCGCACGTGTTACCTCCTGATAGCCGTATTTATCCGCCATCTCTGTTGTAATAACTGTCTTAATATTTTCAGCTATACGGTTTGGAATGCCTGCGCTTCCAAAGCCTGCTGCAGTAAGCAACAAATAAATACCATGACTTACGCCTTCCTTTGAAAGTGTAATCAAATCCTGTAAATATTTTTCACTTGTCTTTTCATTGAATGCATTTACGTTATCGACAACAATCAGAATCATCGGAAGCTTCACGCCGTTAACCTGCACATACTGGCTGTAGTTACCGCCGCGGAATAGCTTTTTACGTTCTGTAAGAATCTGATTAATCATCATGAAGAATTTTGCAATCTTCTCATCATCACCTTCGTACATAACACCACCCACGTGAGGGGCGTTCTCAAAGGCTGACATCATCTTTGCACTGAAATCAAGCGCATAGATGTTGATATATGCCGGTGAGTACTTATTTATCAGGGCATACGTAATTGTTTGAAGAGATGTACTCTTACCGGTAACAACCATACCGCATATTGCGTGATGTCCATTTTCTGTGAAATTCAGATGCAATGGCATCTGTGCCTGATTACGAGGGTCATCAAACTTACCGATGACAACATCGATGTTCCATTTTTCTTCCGGAACCGGCCAATTCTGTCCGTCAAATTTGTTTTGTCTGAATTCTTCAAAGCTATCCAAATACAAATGTGTCGGAAGCACAGGCATCCACAGACGAAGCTCATGCGTGTATCCGTTTTCTTTTGCCACAACTGCAAGATATTCCTTCACAGCATCAAGCTGCGTCTTTTCCTTGCCCTCAGGAAGCTTAATCTTTTTCTGATTTGCAAGAAGCATAAGATTGTGAATTACATCACCTTCGTATTTCGCAGCCTCATCATAAGCATTCATGTAGTCATTTAAGCGTGCCGTATTGTAAGAGCTGTTCGGATAGTCAATTGCCTGTTCTTCAAAAATCTCATACATATTATCAATAACAAGCTGACGCTTTGTCGCATTTTCGATGCACTGATCATATGGAATGTTTGTATTTTGTAATGCAGTTGCCATCACATTTGCAATCTGACCATACCATTTGTATTTTGCTTTTTCTTTTTGCTCGTTCTTCGCAAAATTACCCTTTAATTCAACCCTGCCGGTAAGGGCAACCATACTTGCAATATCAACAGCACCCGTGTCATCCTCTACATAGGTTGCTCCACTGTAACCGGACTGGAATAATTCATATACTTCATCACTACCAACCTGAAGGTAGCAGCGTCCTGACTGTGTAATGTATGCAGCATCCGGTTTATGAAGCATGTCATTACTATCCTGCTTATCTGCAACACGAAGACAAAGTCGAAACTTCGTGTTACTCCAAATATTATCATCTACGGTACCACTTGGCTTTTGCGTAGCAAGAATCAGATGCACACCAAGGCTTCGACCAACCTGTGCAACAGAAATCAGTTCACGCATGAAATCCGGTTCCTCTCGCTTCAGCTCTGCAAACTCATCAATAATAATAAACAAATGCGGAACCGGAAGCGTCGCCTCATTATTTTTGTAAAGCTTCGTATACAGGTTAATATTATTTACACCGTTTTCGTTGAAAACTCTCTGTCTTCTGCGGTTCTCACTCTTAATTGAAACCATTGCTCGACGAACCTGATTTCCCGAAAGGTTTGAAATCGAACCAATCATATGCGGAAGTCCATCAAAAAGATTTGCCATACCACCACCCTTATAGTCGATGATAAAGAAACCAATATCATCCGGGCTGTAATTAACAGCAAGGGAGAGCATATACGTCTGAAGTGTCTCCGATTTACCGGAACCGGTCGTACCTGCGACAAGTCCGTGAGGGCCATGATATTTCTCGTGAACATCAAGGAAGCTGTCCGCACCACCGGCCTTTTGACCAAGCAGACCTTTGATATTCTCGTAAGTTCTGTTCTTTCTCCAACGATCCAAAACATTAAGTTCCTTCAGGCTGTTTACACCATACATATCAAAGAACGTAATGGACGACGGAATGTCTCCGCCGGTTCCCGTTTCGGTTACATAAATATTGGATAAACGTCTCGAAAAGCCTTCTAATGCCTCATTTGAAATGGTATCAAATTTGATTGCAACCTGTGCTTCGTTTTCCTGGGAAACGGCATATTTACCCTGGAAAATATCATCATTTTCGATAATATAATCGCACTGGTTTGGAATATTGGCATAGGAATCAGCCACAACAATCGTTGACAGTCCATATCTTGGGTCCGCACTATATACATATTTTGAAATCAGTTCCCCTTCGATCAGGTCCGGATTCATGAGGAACATAATATAGTACGGAAGCTGAATTCCGGCATCGCCCTCTTTTACTTCCTCATCTCTCTGACGGAATACCTTGACGAGCTCATAAAATACATCGCTCATCTCCCGTTTATCAGATGCCATATAACGAACCTTTTTATCCTGCGACCACACATGTGGAAACCATTTTGCAAATTCCCATGTACCTTCGTTGTTTGCCTGTTCCTTATCATATACAAAAATCATTTTTACGTCTGTATAGCAGTTGTTTGCCGCAATCTGTGTAGCGAGAATCTTGATAATATCAATCGCACCCTTGCACTTTTCACCGCCAATCAAGCCGACGAGCTTGTGTGAGAGCAAATCAACACGGACTGGAACATCATACAACGTCTCGTAATTTTTCTTGATCATGGCAGGCTTTTGCTTGAGACTGTCTTCTTCCATTGTAAACTTCTCTTTTTGAACGACAATCGGAGCCTGAAATGGCAAATCACCGATACCGAGACGATAAGCTAAAAAATCGCCGTGTCTGACATTGCGATTCCACAAA
>CALYVE010000191.1 GCA_945492935.1 uncultured Lachnospiraceae bacterium | reverse complement strand
CTTCGTCATAGCTATCTGCGATCTTGCGAAGGACGGTGTCAACAGAACCTGTCGAATAACCGATGCTTACCATCTTGGAATAGACATTGCTGAAAATCTTTGCGTTTGCAAGTGCGCTTGCAAAGGACTGTGGGGGCTCGCTTTCTGTGCCTTCCATGAGCTTTCTGCATGTTTCTATTTTTTCTGACATGGCATCATTTTCGACGAGCTTTTGCACTAACTCGAGACTCTCGTCAGAGTCAAGTCCTGCAGACATAGTGATAGCCATTCCGGAAGCAAAACGTCCGGAAGCAATTTTTTCATAAAAATGCTTTGTGGCAAAAAATCTTGAACAGAAACGGCCAAAAGCCTTGCGACCTTTCGATGTTTTTGTAAAGATGACAAACAAAACAGCAAGTACAACGAATACGCCGATAAAAATCATAGAATACCTTGAGAGAGATTTTCCGATATTTAACAATCCCTTTGAAAAACCGGTCATTTCGGAGCCGAGCTGATTGAACACCTGATTAAAAATCGGAAGGACCTTAATCACAAGTGTTAATATTACAATTAGCATCATAATGATTATCACAAACGGGTATGTGACTGCACTCTTGATGCCTTCAGCAATGGACTCCTCACGACTGTAGTGAAATGCGAGTGATTCCATAACTTCTTCAAGCTTGCCGGATGCATTGCCGATTTCAATCATGTGAAGCGCATAAGGCGGAAATACGCCGGAAGTCTCCACTGCCTCATTGAACGAGTAGCCTTCGTTGCATTTTTCGGCAATAGGAAGTAAAATCGCGCGTCCATCCTCGGAGTCGGTATCGTTTAACATGAGGTCGATACCGGCAGCGGGAGTAAGTCCGGCCTTTAATACCATTGCCATGTGATCGCAAAACATGACGAGCTCTTTGTTTGATAATTGTTTTTTCTTTTTCATGCGAACCCTCCGAAACTAATAGGTGTAAAGTGTATTGTAATTATTACCGTCACCGATAAAATCTTGTGTGTTTTTTGAATTTTTGTTGGCTGCAAACGTCGGATCCATGAGCGACCAGTCTTTGCCGTCAAATTGAATGATACCGTCAATCCAGCCAATATCTTCGATGTAAACGTTTATCCAGGCATGGTAGGCGTCACCTGCATAGCCGACATGAAGTCTTGTCGGAATACCCTGACTTCTTAGCATTGCTGCCATCAATGCCGCATAGTCGAAACAAATGCCTTTTTTTGTCTGTAATACTTCGTCTACATCCGGCAGATAGTCATAGGTAACCGTTTTTGCCTCTTCCTTGTCGTAGACAATGTTGTCGGTTATATAATGATATACCTCGCAAACAGTCTCAAGATCACTTGAAGCATTTACCGCAAAATCATTTGCAAGCATTACGGCATTGGATTTGGAAGTATAATTTACATATTGATTCGGATATAGATATGGCCCGAATGTGTTTGTGAGCGTTACAGTAAAATTGCCACTGTAGGCTGTGGAATATTGATCGTCAGAGATGTTCTCGTAAACGGCAATGGTGTAAGAACCGTCTCCGGCAGTAATAGGGAGACAGGTTTCTCCGTTGTTGATGTTATATGTGTAGGTTACATTATCCGGTCCGGTAAGCTGAAGCTTAACCTTTGGATTGTTACCTGTGTAGTTTGTATAGAAATATCCTTCTCCGGAGTTGGATGTATCGATTGTTACGACATCATTTCCTTGTGTTACTGTGCCCGGTGCTGATGGCGTAGACAATTTGCCGAATTTGGAAGAAAGACGTTCACCTGCAGCCTGCATTAGCTCATAATCCGCGGATGAATCGGTTTCCTTTGTAGAAACTGATTCGCCGTCAGTAGCTGTGGTTGTCTCATTCGCCGGTGTACCGGAAGCATCTTTTTTGCCGCATGCGGTTGCTGTAAAGGCAAAAAAGACAACAAAAACAAACAAGGTCAAACGGAGAGGTGAGAATGACCGGTTGGACATAATTACCTCCTATATTTATCAGAAATATAAAGTCTGTTTACATGATTAATATTATACGACAAAATGACTAAAAAAGGAAGTTTCAAACGTTATCATAAATCGCTTTTTTCGTTGATTTTTCGTAATGGATGTCTTATAATTGGGAAAGGTGTAAATTTTTATCGATTACAGAGGTGCAAATGAAAACAATCGTTATTATTCCGGCCTATAATGAGTCGGAGAATATTGTAAATACAGTGACTGCACTCACGACAAGTTGTCCGGATGTAGACTATATAATTATCAATGATTGCTCAACGGATAATACTGCGGCGATTTGTGAGGAACACGGATTTCATTATATTAATCTTCCGATTAATCTTGGCATTGGCGGCGGTATGCAGACCGGATATCGTTATGCGTATGACAATGGTTATGATGTAGCTATCCAGTTTGACGGGGACGGTCAGCATAATGCGGAATACATAAAAGATTTAATTGCTCCGATCAAAGCCGGTGAGGCAGAACTTGTCATTGGTTCCCGTTTTATTGACAAGAAGGGGTTCCAGACATCGTTTATGCGACGTGTCGGTATTAATCTTCTCGGGGCAACGCTAAAGCTGTGCGGACATGTAAAAATCACAGATGCAACAAGTGGTTTTCGGGCAGCATCACGTGAGGTTATGGAATTTTTCTCAAAGCATTATGCACAGGATTATCCGGAGCCTGAATCGATTATTGCGGTAAGAGTCAGCGGTTTTCGTGTGAAAGAAGTACCGGTTGTTATGAATGAACGTACAGCGGGGGTATCGTCTATCAGTACTTGGAAATCCGTTTATTATATGATCAAAGTTACCCTTGCAATATTAATCTATCGCCTGGTTGGCAAGAAGTGGAGGTAAGATTATGTTGTCAGATGTATTTCGTGTCATATTATTAATTGGCGTATTAATTTATCTCCTGATTATTATGTTTTTAATGCGCAAAGGAAAAATGAACCTTAAGTATTCGCTTGTATGGCTTTTGACCGGTGTTGTAATGCTTGTATGTGCAGCATTTCCGGGCGTCGTTCATCTCGTAGCCAAATTATTTGGGGTTTATTCCGATGTAAATATTGTATTTTTTGTCGGCGTTTGCTTTTTACTTGTTATTATATTATCGCTTACCTCGATTGTGTCGCTGTTGAGCGACCGTTTGCGTTCTCTTACGCAGACACAGGCAATTCTGGAAAAAAGGGTTCGTGAACTGGAGCATAAGATTGAAGGAAAGGATTCAGAAGAATCATGAAATATACGGGCGAGTCGCACACATTTGTCGTATGTGCGTACAAACAAAGTCAATATCTGGAAAAATGTGTTCAGTCACTTAAGCGGCAGACTGTGAAGAGTCGTATTATCATGACAACCTCGACGCCGAATGACCTGATTAAAGAGGTTGCAAAGAAATATGATATAGAGCTTATTATAAACGATGCGCCATCAGGTATTGCAAGTGATTGGAATTTTGCATATGCACAGGCGAAGACCGAGCTTGTTACAATAGCACATCAGGATGATATCTATGATTCGGATTATCTTGAAAGCATACTAAAAGCCGTATCTTCCGTAAAACAACCGCTTCTGGCACATACTGCATATTACGAGATTCGTGATAACAAAAAAGTATATAGCAATCGTCTGCTTCGGATTAAGAAGCTTTTGTTGCTTTTTCTTATACCGAAATTTACATGGAATAGCAGATTTATGAGACGTCGTTCGCTTGCGATAGGCTGTGCAATTTGCTGTCCTTCCGTTACTTACGTGAAGGAACGATTGCCGAAGGAGCCGTTTGAAGAACGCTATCGAGCGAGCATCGATTGGCAGACATGGGAGCGGTATTCTAAGCTGAAGGGTGCATTCTGCTATGTCTCAAAGCCAAAGATGGGACATCGCATTCATGAGGAATCGGAGACATCCAATGTGATTGGTGACGGGGATGGAAGAACTGCGGAGGATTATGAGATTTACCGTAAATTCTGGCCGGCACCGATTGCGAAGCTTTTTGTATCGTTTTATTCCAAAGGTCAGGCGAGCAACAAATTATAATCTGCAAATTGTTTTATTTCAGATACATTCAAAAAAACAACTTGCTATATGCTCAAAAATGCTTTATTATACAGATAGTTAATTGAGAATAATTCTCAATAATTTTAAGGAGGAAAAACGATTATGGCATATGTAATTGGCGACAGCTGTGTTATGTGTGGTGCTTGTGCAGGCGCTTGCCCTGTAGGTGCTATTAGCGAAGGCGATGGCAAGTTCGAAATTGCTGCAGATACATGTATTTCATGTGGTGCTTGTGCAGGAACATGCCCAACAGGTGCTATTT
>CALYVE010000190.1 GCA_945492935.1 uncultured Lachnospiraceae bacterium | reverse complement strand
AGTAAAAATGTTGATTATGGTTATTTATCAGAACGTGACCAGAAATTTGTTAAGCAGGCAAAATGCTTTTATAATTTAGGGTTAAAATCATTGCTGAACTTTTTGGTGTGTCATGTGGGCAGGCATATAAGGTTATTAAGCATTATTTATAGTGCTTGCAATTATTTTTATTATCTACCGTGGCCTTGTGGCGCGGAGCCCTGACAGCAGTGCAATCAAATGAATTGCTGATGAAGCAATTCTTAAAGAAAATATATCCTAATGATCCATGTCCATGCGGTACAGAAACAGATTTTGGAAGGGTAGTAGGTGATGAATTAATCCCGCTGTTTACATTTGCAATCAGGTTGATTACAGATACTGAAATTAGAATCGATAGATTGAAGGCTAGAGAAAAGCAAAATTTTGGTGACCGAATTATGCCGGGCGGCGATATGTATACACATCATATGGAGTTCATCGACTGGGCAAGAAGATACGATACCGGCAGTGTTAATATGCGAAGCAGGGCAAAACATGATGAGTGGCAGAAATTGTTAAAATGCAGGCAAATTGTTTTGGATGGCGCAGACGATTTGGAGGAAAATTTCAAAAAGGTTTACATAGAAATGATGATGCTGGCGAAAGAAGGTAGATCGGATGGGATTGTTTAAAAAGAAAATAGTAACACAATCTTATGATATGGAAAATAAGAAACCGGTTATCAAAGCAAGTATCTGTACTGGTGAGCAGATTGCCGGTTTTAAAGATATCCATACGGGAAAGATAGAAGAGGTAATGCTGATAAAGAGCCCGGCAGATATTGATAAATTCAAAACTATGTATGGAATAAATGAAAAAATAACAAAGGAATATTGATTTGAAAGAAAAGAGCACGAGCAGACGCAGGCAGGTGGAAAGATGAATGTAATCAAGACGGTAAAAGGTGATATTACGAAAATTACAAATGTTCAGGCAATCGTCAATGCTGCGAACAATTCTCTTTTAGGAGGAGGTGGAGTTGACGGCGCAATTCACAGGGCAGCAGGACCGGAACTTCTGGCAGAGTGTAGGATGCTTCATGGTTGCGAGACAGGTCAGGCTAAGATTACAAAAGCATATAATCTTCCTTGCGATTATGTGATACATACCGTGGGACCGATTTGGAATGGTGGCAGAAGTAAGGAAGAGGAACTCCTTGCAAGTTGCTACTTTCATTCAATGCAGATTGCACTTGAGCATGGGATAAGAAGTATTGCATTTCCTTCCATATCGACCGGAGTATATCGCTTTCCGGTAGAACTTGCAGCAAAGATAGCGGTAAAGACGGTCGGCAGATTTTTGGCGGATAACGAAAATCGCTTTGACTTTGTAGAATGGGTATTGTTTGATGATAAGACAGAAAGTGCTTATGAAGCAGAAGTAAAGAAGCTGTATGAAATCAGAACCACCGGCTAAGCCGGTGGTTCTGATTATATTGTGCTTTGTATTGATTTGAAAAATGGAAGAAGGTGTACGTGAAATTGTTTAAAACGTCCATGGCTCAATAATTCCGCATGCTATTTTGTCACCGGAATTTCCGGAAGGCTGTGTGATAAAATCGTCAGCCTTGTTGTGGAGAATTACGGAGCGACCAATGATATCCTTTAGTCGTAACTGTTGGATATAAACGCACATCCAGGAGTAACCGTCGCATGATGTGACAGGAGGCAAATCGCCGGCATGATAGGGATGTGGCTGATTGTTTGGATTGAAATGTCCGTCTGTGTTCGCGAAATTATCAGAGCAGTCACCATACTTGTGAATGTGGAAACCATAAAAAGAAGGAATATTGGCTGGTGTATAGAGCGGCAGATGGAAAAATTCTGCATAGAGAATTATACCTTTATATGGAGTATCATAAAATCTGACGATTCCGGAAATGTCGGGGTAGGTTATGTTTCCGTTTACCAGGGCGTATGCATTGGGAGGTGCATCCATCATATCTCGACTAATGATAAGGGGATAAGGAAATTTATTCATAATGATTCCCCAAAATGTTTTATATATTATATGTTAGAGGAGCGTTACTGTTAAATTAAAGGGGAACGGAAAAAAAGAGAAACATGAAAATATCAAAGAAAGCATCGCAATTGATGCAGAATTCACCCGGAAGAGAGAAAAATAACATCATTATTTCTATGATAATTCTTTACTAAAACGACTTTCGTGTTATAATAAATATATGGTAAATGACATCAAAAAAGCAGCGCGCATGAGACTGCTTAAATGTACTCAGACAAGATACAAAATGGTGTTATACCAAATAAAATTTGGAGGGTAAAAATGAATCGATTAAAGGACAAGGTTGTTATTGTAACAGGCTCAACAAGTGGAATTGGTATTGGTATTGCCAAGCTTTGTGCGAAGGAAGCAGCGCAGGTGGTTATTACCGGACGAAATGTTGAGAGAGGTCAAAAGGTAGTAGATGAAATTGCAGCAGAAGGTGGTAACGCTTGGTTCCATGCATTTGATTTAACAGATACGGAGTCAATGCATGCATTGATTACAGATGTAGCAGAGAAGTTTGGTCGTATTGATGTTCTTATAAACAATGCAGCAGGAATGGGAATGAAGGATGGTCGTGTAGACGAACTCAGCCTTGAAGAGTTTAATTCTGTCGTTGCAGCAGATTTGGGTGGCACATTTAATATGATTAAGGAAGTATTACCATTCCTCATGAAAAATGAAAAGGGTGGCAATATTATTAATATCGGTTCTATGGCAAGCGTAGGCGGAGACCTTGGAACCATTGCATATGCTTGTGCAAAAGCAGGTGTTGATAAGCTTACAGAGTATGTAGCATGTATGTATGGCCCAAGCAGAGTTCGTTGTAACGGCGTTCGTCCGGGTCTTATTGTTACACCGCAGAATGAGGCACGTATTCCGGATGCGTTGAAGGATATTTTCCTTTCAAATATACTTGGAAAGCGTTATGGAAAACCTGAGGATATTGGACATCTTTGCGTTTACCTTGCAAGTGACGAGGCAGAGTATATGAATGGACAGGTTCTTACTTGTGATGGAGGACTTAATTCGCATACTCCAACGGTTGCGCAATTCAGACAGATGGCAAGCCGTACATGGTAATAGCGGGAAGTACATGCAAGGAGGAAAAAAATGATAAATGAAAGACGTCCGGATGATATGGTCAGAATTACTACACCGGAGTTGGCACAATCGTTTATTGATGAGCAGATTGCACTTATTAAGGAACAGGTAGGTGACAAGAAGGTGTTGCTTGCACTCTCTGGTGGTGTAGATTCATCTGTCGTTGCCGCACTTTTAATTAAGGCTATTGGAAAGCAGCTTGTATGTGTACATGTTAATCATGGATTGCTTCGAAAAGGTGAGCCGGAGCAGGTAATAGAAGTATTCAGAAATCAAATGGATGCAAATTTGATTTATGTTGATGCAACAGACCGTTTCCTTGATAAGCTTGCCGGAGTAGACGATCCGGAGACGAAGAGAAAGATTATCGGTGGTGAATTCATCGAAGTATTTGCAGAGGAAGCAAGAAAGCTTGATGGAATTGAATTCCTGGCTCAGGGAACTATCTGGCCGGATATTTTAGAGTCAGAAGAAGGAATCAAGGCACATCACAATGCAGGCGGACTTCCGGAAGATATGAATTTTGAACTTGTTGAGCCTGTCAGAATCCTTTTCAAGGATGAGGTAAGAGTTGTTGGAGACAAGCTTGGTCTTCCGCATGGTATGGTTTATCGACAGCCATTTCCGGGACCGGGACTTGGAGTAAGATGTCCGGGTGCCATTACAAGAGATCGACTTGAGGCTGTCAGAGAGTCGGATGCAATTCTTCGTGAGGAATTTGACAAGAATGGTCTTGTTGATAAGGTTTGGCAGTATTTCACGGTTGTTCCGGATTTTAAGTCAACAGGCATCAAAGACGGAAAGCGTGCTTTTGAATGGTGTTGTATCGTTCGTGCTGTATGTACAACTGACGTTATGACGGCAACTGTTGCTGAACTTCCGCATGAGCTTATGGTTCACATTACGGATCGTATTACGCACGAAGTTCCGGGAATCAACAGAGTGCTTTATGATTTTACACCAAAGCCAACCGGTACAGTGGAGTTTGAGTAAAACTTGATATTACAATAACAAATTAGTAGCCTACAAATACACCGGTACAAAGATATCGGTGTATTTGTTTTGAAAGGCGGTCTGTTTTTTTGAAAAATGAAAATGGTTTAAAACTTTTTTCTAACCTGATTTGTCTTATACGTATAGGGAGCAAAAAGCTGAATATACGAAATGGAGGAAGAAAAATGATAAGAGCAGGTGATATATGA
>CALYVE010000189.1 GCA_945492935.1 uncultured Lachnospiraceae bacterium | reverse complement strand
AGCCACTTACCATTGCTCCGCCCGGTGTGAAATAATACCACTTGTTATTAATTGCCTTCCAGCCGGTTACCATTTTTCCATCCTCAGCAAAGTAATACCACTTCGAACCATCTGCTAACCAACCGGTAACAGCTTCACCCTGCTTGTAATAATACCATGATGTTCCGTCTTCACTCTGAACCCAGCCGGAAATCGGATCTTCTTTCTTCGGTCTTACTGTAAAATCATCAATATACATATCAGCATTACCGTCTGTTTCAATGAACACCTTCACGGATTTAACATCATCCGGAATAGAAGTTTCAAAAGAAACAGGTGTCCATTCACCGGCTACAGTTTCTGCCTTTGACATTACGGTTGCATTACCATAATCAATTCCCATAGAAATGTTTGCATCTTCTGTCTTAACATATGCTGATACAATAACATCCATACCAATGTACTTCGAAATGTCTAAGCTTACAGTCGCATCCTTTTCGGCTCTTGTAACCTTTAATGCCTTCTCGCCGGACTTCTTTTCTTCAGCTGTAACAGTAACAACAGGCATATGTCCGTCACCTCTTGGTGATGCAATATTTGTAGATTCCTCAAATCCTTCATCAAGACCAACAAGTGTTACACTAAGATTATCAAGATAAATATCAGCTACATCATCTGTTTCAAAATAAAGTGACAATCCGGATAAATTCTTTGGAATACTGTATACTCCGGAAACCTCCATCCACTCGCCGTTCGATTTTACGGTTGTAATATTTGGCCATACGCCATCAATATCAGCAGATAACTTAACCTCTGCATCTTCTGTCTTAATCATTGCTTGAATTTCGATTGTCTGACCTGCAAATCTTGATACATCAAACGAAATACCATTCCAGTTTGCAGTTCTTCCTGTACAAAGGACAGCATTGCTACCCTCATATGCTTCATCACTCTGTACTTTTACCGTTGCAGATCTTCCGTTTACAGGTAAGTAATCACCTTCAAAATCACAATACATATCTGACAAATCAGGCTTAATAAATACCGGTTCCGGCATTTTTTCCCCTGTCACAGCATTTACAATTCCGTCAAAAGCAATTTTTCTTGACAAATCACGGTTTAATATCAAAGGTCTTGTTTCCTTCTTCCATGAGTTATCATCTGTCAATCCCCAAATAGTAACTGATGTAAGGTTAACACCATTCTCTACTTCGTCAATAAATGCCTTAAATAAGCTGTTATAGTAAACACCCTGATAGTGTTCAGCATTTACACCTGTTGTTGTCTGGCTAATATCAAGCTCAGTAACATGAACTTCACCAAACGCTTCATCATACATACGCATCGCTGTAACAAACTGAACGATATCTGTGTTGTCTGCAAGATGTGCCTGCATACCCATACCGTCAATCAAGCCCTCTTTAACAATGTTATGACCACTGATTGTGTCATTAGTGAAGTAAGAAATAATGGCGTCACGCTTATTCGCCTGGAATTCATTATAATCATTATAGAAAAGCTTTGGCTGTATTGTAGCAAGTGCTGCTTCATCACTCGGATCAACACCATATAATGACGCATACTCTTTCGAATACTTATCTACAGCATCTCTTGCATACTTAAATGCATAATAGATATAGTCCGGACCAATTACCTGATACCAATAACTGTTTCTTAATAATCCATCCTGGTTATCAGAAGGTTCAAAAGCTTCATTTACAACATCCCATGCATAAATGATATCTGCATAACCGTTTTCGTACATGCACTTCATAGCCGAATCAATGTATGACTCCATTCTTGCCAACATTGTTTCTCTGGTTACGAAGCATGACGGATCAAGTCTATTATTAGTTTTAACGATCGTATAATCCTTACAGAACGCTTCATCCGGACACTGTGAATGCCAAACAAGAACATGTCCGCGAATTGGCATATTATTAGCCTTACACCAATCAAGCATCTCTTTTGCAGAACTGCAAAGCTCAAAAGGTAAATAGGTTTCGGTTGCGTTTTCTGAATCCCATGCCATATTATTCTCAGGCTTTAATTCATTTGCAAAAGTAAGAGTACTGAACTCCTGTGCCATAAAAGCTTCCTTTGTCTCATTACCAATCTCGCGAAGATCCGGATTATCACCATTCGGTCTTGAAATCGCTTCACACGAAACACCAAGTTTGAAATAATCATTATATAAATCCTTCAAAATTGGATACTCCGAAAAATCAACATACGATACATTCGTTGATGGGTCAACATATTCGCCATCAACCGTGATGGAAATGTTATCAATAACATAAGATACATCAGCGTCAGACTCAAAATACATAGCTACAGAGTCACAATCCGCCGGAACATCATATGTTCCACTGATAGTTGTAAAACCGTCATTGGTAACTTCTCCTGTCGCTGCTGTCTGATAATCATCTCCATCAATCGATGAGATTTTCAATGTAGCATTGACAGGTGCACTTGCAGCATCTTCCAGATCCGGTGCTGTCGCATCAAAAGAAACTATAATCGTGTTGCCACGATATTTACTTACGTTGTAAGCATAACCAAAATAATTTTGGGTTCTGTTGCTTACAAGCAAAGCCTTCGATTCACCAACCCCTGAATCAACAATTGTCAACGTGGGTTCACCAAATGTGTAACCCATCAATTCATCCGTGTCAGAATAATTGTCAAAATTCTCTGACAAATCACAGTCAGCAGCGTTTGCCACGATTGCTGCACCCGGCAATCCGCCAAACGCAACAGAACCTAAAGCAAGTGCTGCAGAAAGGCCCATAACAAGACCTTTTTTGCATTTTTTGAATGCTTTCCTTCTCATTTTATAACCCCTTTCCTGTTATTTGACTTCTAAGCAGAAGCCTTAAATTATATAACCACTTCAGCAACCCTCCGACATCCCCAAAATAACAAATTCAACAATTTGTCATTTACCTACAGAATGTCCTAAATTTTTGTAGGATTCCAAAGCAATTTCCTACAAAAAATAAGTGTTGCTGATAGTTTTTATCATACAACACTTTGCCAATTTTTTATCATAATTTATTGCTTAATATCAATTATCTTCTATTCATAAATTGCTATCTTCTTGTTTCTTTATGTGTGTTACTGAGGGACGTAGTCTTTGTCACGCATTTTCACTGAGGGACGTAGACTTTGTCCTGTTTCCCGGTCTATTCCAATAATCCAAATTTATGAAAATCGGTATTCGAAAACCGGTGATATGTCGTATGTTTTCCCTCAAATTTGATACAATAACGATAATCATCCGGCTTATTATCTTCAAAATAAACCAGATAATCGAACTCGTCATCTGCCATTTTGCGAACAACGACACACTCCGAATATTTATAAAAAACGCGAAGCAAATCATCAATCGTCTGATTATGCTTCACAACCGCATTTAAAAAATCCTGTAAGAATAAATATTTTTCATCTGATTTCTGCGCAATTCTTTCGTGCACATATGCACCACCCTTCGGAGGAATGCGAAGACAAAAGCGTTCATTTTTCTCTGATACAAAAATGAAACCAAATATATTTTCTGTTATTTCACAAAACTGCATTAACAATTCTGTCATTTGTTCAACATTCGCATCAACATCAAGTAGTTCCCGTAGAGAATCCAACGGATAATACAGCCCTATACTCTCATCCATATACCCAATTTTTAATTGTTGTTCTGCCAGAACATCCATAATGCTATTTTGGAGTCTCAAAAAATCAACCATACTATACACTTTCTTCCTCATCCTCAATAATGTCATATACATCCTTCAATGTAACCTGACTATGATTTATGTAATCACTTGAAAGAAGACCAAGTACAATCAATTCAAATAGCTTTGCCAGAGCTACGATAATGATTGTCCATGCAAAGATGCTTGCCATATCCATTTCATCTTTAGCAGTAAACAAAAATGCACCGATAGACAGTCCCTTATTTGACAAATACTGTGAAATTATGCCTGATTTCCAGCACATGGAAAGTCCTCTGTGACACCCAATAACATATTCCGGCATTAATGCCGGTCTGTATAAATAAGCCATTTTCTGACGAAACCCCAGCTTCATCGTTTGGATTCTTTCCATTTCGTTTTTATCTCGATTATCCATCGCAGCTAATGTATTCTTATAGATTACCGGAATTGATAGAAATAAACTGACCGGAATAAACAGATTGTCACCCTTATACCAGATAAGTGCTGCAACCGTAAAAGAAATCATCGGTATATAGCCAAAAAAGCCAAGAAACGGACTTACCATTTTACGAAAACCCGGATGAAAAAAAGCATAAAATCCCGCAAAGGACGCAAGAACAACCGACATCACATATCCGCCTGCCAGACCAC
>CALYVE010000188.1 GCA_945492935.1 uncultured Lachnospiraceae bacterium | reverse complement strand
GATTCTTCCGGTAGCCATTGGTCTTTACCTTCCGCTAGAGCTTTCTGTACCAATCATGGCCGGCGGTATTTTAAGATATTTCATTGATAGGAAGAAAAAATCAGATAACAATAATCAGGAAAGCAGTTCCGGTGTTCTCTTCTGTTCCGGCCTCATCGCCGGCGAAGGCTTAATCGGTATTATCCTTGCAATCTTTGCTGTTGTCGGAGCCGACAAAGCAATCGATTTGTCCGATAAGATTAACACAGGAACCATTGGTGGCGTTGTATTGTTTATCGTTATGATGCTTTGCATTGCAAAGTCAGCTTCCGCTAAGAACAAAACTACCACAAATGAAAAAGAAGAGTAATTCATTCAAAGAACCGGAAATAGAATCGTAAAGGAAAACAGAATGAAAAAAAAGAAACAAGATGTTATTTCAACAAACTATTTGGATATGATTCCGATGCACAATGAAGCATATCCGTACACGATCGAGAATGACAAGGTTACTATTCACATAGAAAACCGCGGTATCATGAACCGCATCTGTCAGTTACTCTTTCACAAGCCTAAGGTGTCTTATGTACATCTGGACGAATTTGGCAATTTTCTTTGGCCGCTTATCGATGGCAATCGTACAATCTACGAGCTTGGGCATTTTGTGAAAGCCGAATTTGGTGACAAAGCGGAGCCATTGTACGAACGTCTTGCCAAATATATGAGGAACTTGGAAAGCTACTCTTTTATCATTATGAAACAACCATCTTACGACAATCCGGACGAATAGTTGATATCGATATTCAAAAAGGCTATGGGACATCGCCCATAGCCTTTTATTTATCCCGTGTCACTGTCTGCTTTGCAATCGTCGAATAACTGTAATGTATCACAACTGCAACGGTTAATATTAATGCAAACGTGATAATATTCACAAGGAATCTCGGCTTAACAGCACGTATTATTTCATTCATCCAACGATATCCGAATATCATCTGCACCGCATAGATTTCAAGCGTAGACGATCCAATCCACCGGACAATCCGACCGTCCGGTATCATGTCTGCAAGTATCACAAGACCAATGCACAACGGAATAAGCATAACAAAAAACATATCGATAAACGGTGTCTGCAATTTGCTTTTGAATGCAAAGAAATAAGCGAAAATACCTCCTACAATACAAAAGGCTATTCCAACCATTCCCTTCTCCCATTTCTTTTTTGATAATCGGCCAAGAAAGTCATATGCAGAAAGATAATACCCGAGTAAAAATACCGGGATGCGATTCCATACAATAAAGATCGCACGATGGACTATAATTTTTGTAAAAACATATCCCCCGACCAGCCAAATCAAAAAAGAAAAAACGCAGGTCACTTTTCTGTTTTTGTTATCAAGCAACTGAAATAGCGGAAAAATGACATATATGAGCATAATTGCAGGCAAAAACCATAAAAACGCGCCTCCGCCCTTTTGAAACAATTCTACTGCAAAAATAACGCGTAGCAATCGTGTAAAATTCCATTTTGCACATACAAATGCCACAATCGCAAATAGAATAAATTTAAGATAAACCGCCTGAAATCGTGAAAAAACAAACGATCCATATTTCTCAATATGATTTTTTCCAAGAGAATATGCCGACACAAAAAAGAACATGTCAACACCTACGGCTGCTATCTGTCGAAGAAATAATTCCGTTTCATTTCCCCTAAATACAGAAACCCAAAAATGAAAGAACAATATTAGCAACGCAGATATAGCCATTATCGATTTTTTGTTTGCCATTTATCATCCTCTATTGTTCAAATGAATTTGGAGACATTACAAATAACACATAGTTATCAGAAGTCTCTACGACCATCTCATCCGCAACAGTACAAATGTTCCAGTTAAGCTGTGCATGATCCTTCAAAGTCTTTACAAGCGTTTCCGGTGTGTCTGTTTCAAAAATATAGCCTACAAAAGGAATTGTATTAATAACGGGCGAGAACATTACCCCTTTTTTGAAGCCTGTTATATCTGCATCAAATCCGCTCAAATATCCTTCGTTGACATCAACGACCTCCATATTCTGTGCCTTTACGCTTTCATGTTTTGCAAGTGCAGCTGCCACATCATGCAAATTCTGACTTTTTTTAATCTCCGTCATAAACTCATCCTTGAGTTTTTTTCCGATTGTGTCAGCGTTTTCATTGGAATCGTTTGTTGTATCGTTTCCCGTTGTATCATTTTCGGTTGTTCCGTTTTCAGTTGTTTTGTTTTCGGTTGTAAGGTCTTCCATCATATCAGTTCCAAGAATGCCGTTTTCGGTTGTTCCTGTCTGTGTTCCGTCATTTTTATTCTTTCCGCATCCGAAAGCGAACAACATACCAAATGTCAAAACAGCTACTATTAATTTTCTTTTTTTCATCGAGTGCTCTCCTTTAATGAAATAGTTTTTTAGTAATCAGGTCATATTTCATGCCTTTCTTTCAGTATTTCCAATGCAGGAAAAAAAATCATGACAATTCCTTCCAAATCAAAAGAAATCAGAAAGAATTGCTTCATCTGCAATTCTTTTGATTGCACTGCCGGCAGGGCCCCGCGCCACAAGGCCGCGGTATACAAACAAAACGCATTTCCAAAATTCGAGTTTTTAAATCCACCATTCCGGTGTTAATTCTCCAAGTGTAATAATTTTTTCTTCTTCAAAATTCATCAAAATCTGAACATTCTTATAATCCTTCGGCATAAGCTGTACCATCAATTCTCTGCAGGCACCTCTCCACCTGTTACATACTCTGAAATTTTGCGTGCATTTTGCACCTTCTTAGCCCCATCGTACATTACTTTCCATATTGTTTCCATTTGTATTCTCCTAACAAATCATCCTTTGATAATTAATTTTTCTGCTACAGTCTCTGTCATGTTTCGCATCGCAATGTCCTTACGTATCGCATCTTCCATCGGCATATCTTGCGGTGTAATCGCATATATTCCATCGAATACTCCTTCTTCCTCAAGACGCTTCGCATCCGCAGTCACACACCCGGAAAACAGGTACACACGCTTTCCATGTTTTTTTGCAAGATTTGCTACACCATATGGTGTCTTACCGTGGACTGTCTGGCTATCTGTTTTCCCTTCGCCTGTCAATATGATGTCAACCTTTTTAATTCTTTCTTCAAGGCAAAGTTCATCGAATATTATGTCAACTCCTGGTCGGAGTTGTGCATTTAAAAACATGAGAAATGCATATCCAATTCCACCCGCTGCACCGGCACCGGGATAATTGCGGCGAAAGTTGCTTGTAACAGGTCCCTCATCACATATAGCCATATGTTCCACAAGGTCTGCATATCGCTTCATTCCTATTTCCATCACAGAAATCGAATCATCCGTAGCACCCTTTTGTTTTGCAAATGTGTAAGTGCATCCCGTCTCACCAAGCAATGGATTGTCCACATCACATGCTATCTTAAATGTACATCTGCGAAGCCTTGGCATTACGTCTTCAAAATAGATATCTTGCAGTTTACATAATCCATCTCCTCCGAATGCCACATCCTCCCCATGGGCATCCACAAATCGATAGCCAAGTGCCTGTAGCATGCCGATACCACCATCATTTGTAGCGCTGCCACCGATACCGATAATAAAACTGCTACATCCTTGGTCAATCGCGTCACGAATCATTTCTCCGACACCATATGTCGTTGTATGCATCGGATTGCGATTTTCCTTCGGAACTAACATGAGGCCTGCTGCCGCTGCCATTTCCAATACCGCAAGCTTATAGTCACCCTTATCGATTATCACGTATTCTGCGTGAATCCTGTCGCCTAAAGGGCCTGTTACAACGATGGTACGGAAAATGGCGCCATATGTGTTTGTCCATTCGTTTGTACTTTCAGTTTCTTTCTGATTGTGTATCGTTGAAGCGACACCGTTGACACCACCACATAATGCCTCAACAGTACCTTCTCCGCCATCTGCCACGGGACATACCGTAATTTCGGCATCCGGGCAGATGCGCAGGACTCCCTCTCTCGCGGCCATCCCCGCCTCCATTGAGGTCATACAATCTTTGAAGGAATCACATGCAATTAATACTTTCATAGTTCTCCTTATCATTCATAAGCAATCGATTATCTTCGTAAGTAATTGATTATCTTCCACGTCATCTTGCGCAACAGGTTTACATAATTCAAATATCCGTCCGGTATTCCATCGGCTGGGAAGTCATTTTGTTTCTTTCAGGTAATCGTTGGCACATTTCTTTCCCGGACGCTTTCTTCCCGGTGATGGTTCCGGAACATATATATATATTATTTGTGTTTTGTTGCTGACTTTAAATATATTTTATGCATTTATGTTTTTCTTATTA
>CALYVE010000187.1 GCA_945492935.1 uncultured Lachnospiraceae bacterium | reverse complement strand
AAATTGTTTCTTTGCTAATTTCAAATACGAGCCATTTTTGATTGCTTCATAATCAGCGAAATTGAACGAACTGAATATATTTGTATTTTTGTTGTTGCCGTAATTGTTAAACAAAAAAGAATAATCACTAATTCCGCGCATAAGCATCTTTCCTCCTTCTTTCGAATTTTTATTCCTATTTCTACAATATCACATATTCCCATGAAATGGCAACCTTTTTTCATCCAAATCGAACGTATCGATAACAAAAAAAGCAACAAACAGAACAAGAAAGAGTCTTGCTTGCAAGACTCTCGCGCCGAGCGCGGTTGCTTTTGCAACATATACTTTGCGTGCGAGTGCGCATCCTGACACGAAGTGTCTTTTTTATTGCATAGGATGTGTGAAGCACTTTCCTATGCAATAAAAAAACAAGGCGCAGGCGAATGCACCTGCGTCTTGCAATTTGTTATCTCTTATTCTACGGTGCCTGATACTTCCGGTTCAACCTCCTCAACAAGAGATTCTTTATCTGCCTCGAATGAAAGATCTTCGCCCTCAAGTTCCGGGAAATCAATATCGTTCAAGCCGGAATCAAGCTTTACTGAACGATAACGTTTCATACCTGTACCTGCCGGAATCAGCTTACCAATCAATACATTCTCCTTTAATCCGATAAGTGGATCAACCTTACCCTTAATAGCTGCCTCAGTAAGTACTTTCGTTGTCTCCTGGAAGGAAGCTGCTGAAAGGAATGAATTTGTAGCAAGCGATGCCTTTGTGATACCAAGCATAACCTGAGTACCCTCGGCCGGCTTCTTTCCTTCCTCTACAAGCATTTCATTGATCTCAGCAAAATCAAGAGCATCTACCAGTGTTCCCGGTAAGTAGTCTGTATCTCCGCTGTTCTCAATACGAATCTTCTTTAACATCTGACGTACAATTACTTCGACGTGCTTATCATTGATTTCAACACCCTGGAGACGATATACTCGCTGTACTTCACGAATCATGTAATCCTGAACTGCACGAACACCCTTAATCTTAAGAATATCGTGTGGATTGACTGAACCCTCTGTAAGCTCATCACCGGCTTCAAGTACCTGACCATCCCAAACACGGATTCTTGAACCGTAAGGAATAAGGTATGCCTTTGCTTCGCCTGTCTCCTGGTTTGTAATTACTACTTCTCTCTTCTTCTTTGTTTCGCGAAGTTCTACTACACCGCCAAACTCTGCAATGATTGCGAGTCCCTTAGGCTTACGGGCCTCAAACAACTCCTCAACTCTAGGAAGACCCTGTGTAATATCATCACCGGCAACACCACCGGTATGGAAGGTTCTCATTGTAAGCTGTGTACCAGGCTCACCAATTGACTGAGCTGCAATAATACCAACAGCCTCACCTACCTGAACTGCCTGACCGGTTGCCATGTTCGCACCATAACACTTCGCACAAACACCGATATGTGATTTACATGTAAGAATTGTACGAATCTTAAGCTTCGCATCTCTTCTTACCTTACCATCTTCACCCTTAAATGCGACACCCTTATCGTCAACGCCCTTGTTGATGATGTTAGCGGCTCTTTTAGGAGTGATCATATGGTTCTTCTTAACAATCATATTGCCATCTGCATCGAATACACTCTCTGCAGCATAACGACCTGTAATTCTCTCTTCAAAGCTCTCGATTGTCTCATTTCCAACCATGAAAGCTTCTACATACATTCCCGGCTTCTCGTCCTGATCCTCACAACAATCAACCTCACGGATAATCAAATCCTGCGATACATCTACAAGACGACGTGTTAAGTAACCGGAATCGGCTGTACGAAGAGCTGTATCCGAAAGACCCTTACGAGCACCATGCGCAGAAATGAAGTACTCCAATACGTCAAGACCTTCACGGAAGTTTGACTTGATTGGAAGCTCGATTGTACGACCTGATGTATCGGCCATCAAACCACGCATGCCTGCAAGCTGCTTAATCTGCTGATCAGAACCACGGGCACCGGAATCAGCCATCATGTAAATGTTGTTGTATTTGTCAAGACCATCAAGAAGCGCCTTCGTAAGCTTATCATCAGCTTCCTGCCACTTCTTTACAACAGCCTGATATCTCTCTTCATCCGTAACAAGTCCGCGACCATACATCATGTTGATCTTATCTACGACTTCCTGAGCGTCTTCAAGAATCTTCTTCTTTGCTGCAGGCACAGTCATATCTGAAATAGATACCGAAATTGCTCCTCTTGTAGAGAACTTGTAACCCATTGCCTTGATATCATCAAGAACCTCTGCAGTCTTTGTAGCTCCGTGTGTATTGATACACTTGTCCAGAATCTGCTTTAAGCCCTTCTTACCAACATGGAAGTTGATTTCCGGCTCTAAGAGATTTGCTTCGTTACTACGATCAACAAATCCAAGATCCTGAGGGATTATTTCATTGAAAATCAAACGACCGAGTGTACACTCAATTATACCTGAAACCTGCTTACCCTCTGCAGTTGTAATAGTCTTCTTGACTCTAATTTTCTGGTGAAGTGTAATCTCACCATTTTCATAGGCAAGCATTGCAAGATTTTCACTCTTAAATAAAGGCTTTAAGAAGTTTCTGGCTGTACCGATAATTTCTTTGAAGAATACTTCCTTCTTGTCCTTTGACATCTTCTTGATAACTTTCATCTTAACAACATCAGAAAGACGTACCTTACCGGCCTTGCAATCCTTCTCTAAATCCGCAAGATTCTTGCTTTCATCTTCTGCTAAATATTCTTTCTTGATTTCAGCCTTTTCAGCATCCTCCGGCTTAAGCTCTGCGAACTTCTCCATCGTCAGATAGTAAATACCGAGTACCATATCCTGTGAAGGAACAGCTACAGGACCACCATCTGATGGCTTCAAAAGGTTATTTGGCGAGAGAAGAAGGAATCTACACTCAGCCTGTGCTTCTACGGAAAGCGGAAGATGGACAGCCATCTGGTCACCATCGAAGTCGGCGTTGAACGCTGTACATACGAGTGGATGAAGACGAATAGCCTTACCTTCTACAAGAATTGGCTCAAACGCCTGAATACCAAGTCTGTGAAGTGTAGGAGCACGGTTCAACATAACAGGATGCTCCTTAATAACCTCTTCGAGGACATCCCAAACCTGTGGCTCTAACTTCTCAACCATCTTCTTAGCAGCTTTAATATTGTTTGCCTTACCCTGTGCTGTAAGCTCCTTCATAACGAATGGCTTGAAAAGCTCAATAGCCATTTCCTTCGGAAGACCGCACTGGTAAATTTTAAGTTCAGGACCTACTACGATAACGGAACGACCGGAGTAGTCAACACGCTTACCAAGCAAGTTCTGACGGAAACGTCCCTGCTTACCCTTTAACATATCTGAAAGAGACTTCAACGCTCTGTTACCAGGACCTGTAACTGCTCGACCTCTTCTACCATTATCAATCAAAGCATCAACAGCTTCCTGAAGCATACGTTTCTCGTTACGAACGATGATATCCGGAGCACCAAGCTCAAGCAATCTCTTCAAACGATTATTACGGTTGATGATTCTTCTGTATAAATCATTTAAGTCAGATGTAGCAAATCTACCGCCATCCAACTGAACCATAGGACGGATATCCGGTGGAATAACCGGAACAACATCCAAAATCATCCATTCCGGCTTATTGTTTGAGTTACGGAACGCCTCAACAACCTCAAGTCTCTTGATGATACGTGCACGTTTCTGACCTGATGCATCAACAAGTTCTGCTTTAAGCTCCTTAGCATCCTTCTCAAGATCAATCTGAGAGAGAAGCTCTTTTACAGCCTCTGCACCCATACCTACACGGAATTTATTGCCGAATTCTTCTTCAGCCTTTCTGTACTCCTGCTCACTCAAAATCTGCTTATACTCTAATGTTGTCTCACCCGGATCCAGCACAATATAAGATGCAAAATAAAGTACCTTTTCCAATGCTCTTGGCGAAATATCAAGAATAAGTCCCATACGGCTTGGGATACCCTTAAAATACCAAATATGTGAAACCGGTGCAGCAAGCTCAATATGTCCCATACGCTCACGACGAACGCTTGCCTTCGTTACCTCAACGCCACAACGGTCACAAACAACACCCTTGAAACGAATCTTCTTATATTTTCCACAATGACATTCCCAGTCTTTGCTAGGTCCGAAGATTCTCTCACAGAATAAACCGTCCTTCTCAGGCTTTAATGTTCTGTAATTAATAGTCTCAGGCTTCTTTACCTCACCCTTCGACCACTCTCTTATCTTTTCAGGAGATGCAAGTCCAATTTTGATCGCATCAAAGCTGATTGGCTGATCTTTAACTACTTCGTTATTCATAGCTGACATCGTACAAATCTCCTTT
>CALYVE010000186.1 GCA_945492935.1 uncultured Lachnospiraceae bacterium | reverse complement strand
CTGTTGCTCCCGGCAAGGTTTATATTACGTCAGATTTTCTGAAACGTAATAATTTAAAGAAGGGCGACAAAATCATTATCAACCATGGTGGTGTTAAAGTTACATTTTCGGTAGAAGGAAGAATTAAGGATGCATTACTGGGATCAAAGTTTATGGGCAATGCAAGATTCCTTATGAATCAGGAGGATTTTGATAAGTTTGCTGCCGCAGAGGAGTTATCACACAATTTTATGGGTCAGGTCTGCTATATAGATACCGATGATGTAAAAGGACTTAATGAATCGCTCAGTGATGTACAGGGAATGGCCTTTAACAAGCCAATCGGAATTATTAAAACCTGTTATGTAATGGATATGATTGTTGCGGGCGTGCTTGTAGTTCTTAGTATTTGCTTGATTATCGTAGCATTTGTAGTTCTTAAGTTTACAATCACATTTACACTTGAAGAAGAGTTTCGGGAAATCGGTGTTATGAAGGCGATTGGTATTAAGGATAAAAAGATTCGACGTATTTATATTACAAAGTATTTTGCAATCGCTGTTGTTGGTGCTTTGGTTGGATTTGCAGGAAGTATTCCTTTTGGAAACATGTTGATGGAATCCGTTAGTGAGAATATGGTTCTTGGAAACAGTAGCGGCATTCTTTTGAATGTCATTAGTGCAGTGGTGGTAGTTGTTGTAATCGTAGGTTATGCATATCACTGTACAAAGAAGCTTAAAAAGTATTCTCCGATTGATGCGATTCGCAGCGGACAGACAGGAGAGCGCTTTAAGAAAAAATCTTCCTACAGACTTGGTAAAAGTCATTTGAAGCCAACAGGTTATATGGCAGTTAATGATGTAATCAGCAGTCCAAAGCGTTACATAACAATGATTGTTGCATTTGCAATTTGCTCGCTCTTAGTATTTATGCTTGTAAATACGACTGAGACAATGCAAAGTGATAACCTTGTATATACATTTGGTAAAGTGTCTGATGCTTATATGTCAGATAACGAGCGTGCGATGGAAGATATGCATGGGGAGGGCAAAACAGCTTTTTATAATCGTATCAATGAATTGGAAGGCATTTTGGCTGACAATGGTATCGAAGCGACTGCAAGTATTGAAGCACAGTTTACATGTAAGGTTGAGTTTGACGGTAAATCATATAAGGTAGCTTGCCAGCAGGGTATTAACACAAAGGCAACAGATTATGTATATAGTAAAGGTACAGCACCTTCAAATGCACATGAGATTGCAATCACAAAACAGATTTCAAAGGATACCGGTGCAAAAATCGGTGACACGGTAAAAATCACTGTAGATGACAAGACAGAAGAGTATCTTGTTACGGCGTATTTCCAGACAATGAACCAGATGGGCGAAATTATCAGATTCCACGAAGATGTTCAAACAAACGCCGGACAGGCTTCTTCAATGATGGCTTATCAGTTTGATTTTGCAGGGGATCCTTCACAGAAGGAAATTGATGAAAAAGTATCGGTTATGAGAGAGATTTTTGATACGGATGACGTATTAAATTCGGAGGAATATACAGCAGACTGTATAGGTGTTGTAGATACAATGAAGGCTGTTGAGTATTTGATTCTTACCATTACATTAATTGTAGTACTACTTGTAACAATCCTTATGGAACGCTCTTTTATCTCTGACGAAAAGGGAGAAATTGCGATTCTTAAGGCTGTCGGCTTCTCAGATAAGAGTATTATAAAATGGCATGCATTGCGTTTTGCAATCGTAGGTGTGATTGCGGTTGCTATCGCTGTGGCAATTTCGATTCCAATGACAAAGCTTTGTATTACGCCGATTTTTGGAATTATGGGAATGTCATCGATAGTTTATGAATTTGATTTATTGAAGATTTGCGTAATCTTCCCGGGTATTATTTTGGGTGTTACGCTTGTGGCTGCCGGATTTACGGCTTGCTTAACGAAGTCAATTAATTGCAGAGATACAGCAAGTATCGAGTAATCAGGATATTAGGAGGAAAAATTATATGAGCAAAATTATGAATGTAAAGGACCTTTGTAAAACATACATCGTAGATAAGAGACAAAATAATGTATTAAAAAATGTCAATTTTGATATTGAAGAAGGAGAGATGGTCGCAATTATGGGACCTTCCGGCTCGGGAAAATCAACACTTCTTTATTCAGTGTCCGGTATGGATGATGCCACAAGCGGAGAGGTCATCTTTGAAGGAAAGGATTTAACAAAGTTAAGTAAAAACGAGCTTACAAGTCTTCGCTTAGAGGATATGGGTTTTATTTTCCAGCAGATGTATATGCTAAAAAATCTCACAATTCTTGATAATATTATTTTACCTGCAATGCAGAGTGAGAGAAAGAATGAAAGCCGTGAGGTAATCGTAAAGCGTGGAGAGGAGCTCATGCGTAAGCTGGGAATAATTGATATTGCGGATAATGATATTAATGAAGTATCGGGCGGACAGCTTCAGAGAGCGTGTATTTGCCGAAGCCTCATAAATAATCCTAAGATTTTGTTTGCGGATGAGCCAACAGGTGCACTCAATCGATCTTCGTCAGAAGAGGTCATGCATGAACTCTTGAAAATTAACAGTGAAGGCACTACAATTGTAATGGTAACACATGATGCGAAGGTTGCAGCAAAATGTGAAAGAATTGTCTACATTGTAGATGGAAATATTAAAGGTGAATTTAAGCAGGAAAAGATGACATCAGAAGATCAGATACGGGATCGTGTCAGAGCGGTAAATAACTGGCTGATGGAGCTTGGATGGTAAAATAAAAGGAGATGCACATGACGGCAACAGATATTTTAATTGTTGAAGATGATAAAAACATAGCAACGCTTCTTGCAGATTTTTTAAAGGATAGGGGATATATTGTTTCCGTTGCACATGATGGAAATCGCGCATTACACCTTTTTGAAAAATATGGTGCAAGACTTGTTGTGTTGGATATTATGTTGCCGGGTGCAGATGGTTTTACAATTTTGTCGAAGATTCGTAAAGATAGTAATACGCCGGTACTTATTGTTTCTGCGAGAGATACAAAGGAGGATAAGCTAAATGGCATTTTGGGCGGAGCGGATGATTACATTGAAAAGCCATACGATATTGACATTCTTCTTGCAAAAATTGATGGTATATTCAAACGTCGTTATGCTGTAGAAGAACTTGTTTCCGGAGATATCAAGGTTGATAAGCAGGGGAAGGTTGTCTATTACAAAGGAAACAAAGTAGACGTTACAGCAAAGGAATATGAGTTGCTTGTTCTGATGATAGAAAACGCAGGCAAGGTATTGGATAAGGATTATTTGTTCCGTGAAATATGGGGCTTGGATAGCGAGTCAGAACAACAAACACTTACGGTTCATATGAAATGGTTGCGCTCCAAATTTGAAAAGGATCCTAAAAGACCGGAACATTTCCAGACTGTCTGGGGTGTTGGATATCGATTTGTAGAGTAAGGAGATACTTGTGAAAAGCTATAAGAAATTAATCAAGATTGTATGCTTTTGCATAGCGACAATGTTTATTGCAGTTAATTTAATCGTGGGTATGCGCTCGAAGAACGAAGAGGACCGTCCTTACCTTGTTGAGGTTTCCCGATTACAGAAGCAGTTAGCGGCTTCAGACTGTGATGCTGAAATCCTTAATTTAGATGCATGTGAATATGTAAAAGCAGTTTCTCTTTGCGAAAATGGCGAGGATGTTAATGCAAGTTCCAAGAATGAAGTTCTATTTCGGGAAATTAACGGAAAACTGTATCGATTTGAATACATAGTGGGTCACTATACAAACAATAATCTTTTGATTATAAATATAATTATGGCAGTGGTCAGCATCTTTGTGGTGCTGATTATTGCGTACGTTTTTCGGAGAATTATTATTCCGTTCCATAAAGTAGAAGAAGTGCCGTATGAACTGTCAAAAGGGAATCTTGCAATGGAATTACCGGAGGAACAGACTAAATACTTTGGACGATTTGTATGGGGCACGAATACGCTGCGTGAGAATCTGGAGCAGCGGCGTAAAAAAGAACTTGGCATGCACAAGGAAAAAAAACTTCTTCTTTTGTCGCTTACACATGATATAAAGACGCCTCTTTCCGTAATTAAGTTGAACGCCCAGGCGCTCGAAAAGAATCTTTACAACGATGAAGAACGAAAAAAACAGGCGGTTCAGGATATTTGTGCAAAAGTAGATGAAATCGAACAGTATGTAACGGATATCGTTGCTGCTGCAAGAGAGGATTTCATAGATTTATCTGTGAAGGAAGAGGAGTTTTACTTAAAGTCGGTTGTTGATAAGATTCGTGATTATTATACCGGCAAGCTTGAACTTCAAAAGACTGATTTTTTGATTGATGATTATCCAAACGTATTATTGTCAGGTGATGAGAACCGACTTGGAGAAGTA
>CALYVE010000185.1 GCA_945492935.1 uncultured Lachnospiraceae bacterium | reverse complement strand
ATTCGCGTCACTGTGGAGGAGGGTTATCCAAGACTGCTATACAGTCATACAATGAAACGGGATAAGTCAAAATATTTTGGACCATTTACGAATGCAAAGGCGGTGAAAGACACGTTGGAGCTTTTGAATAAGCTTTTCATGCTTCGGACGTGTAATAAGCATTTGCCGAAGGAGATTGGCAAGGATCGCCCGTGTCTTTATTACCAGATTGGGCAGTGCTCGGCACCATGTAATAATCTTATTTCGAAGGAAGAATATTGCAAACGTATTGATGAAGCTATTCGATTTTTGAACGGCAATTACAAAGATACCATTCAAAGACTTACGGAAGAGATGAAGCAGTATGCAGAAGAAATGGAGTTTGAAAAAGCTGCTGAAACCCGTGATTTGATTGATAGTATCCATCATATTACGAGTAAACAGCAGATGACGACTTCTGCCAATGACGATCGTGATATGATAGCATATGCCGCAAATGAAACGGATGTCGTTGTCACGATTTTCTTTGTTAGAGACGGGAAACTGTTAGGCCGTGAACATCATCATATGACGGCGGATAATGGCGATGATGCAAGTGAGATTTTAACATCATTTTTGAAACAGTTTTATTCGGGTACACCATATTTACCAAAAGAAATATATGTGGAACAGTCCGTACAGGATACAGATGTGCTTGAAGAATATCTGACAAAACGTCGTGGGAGCCAGGTAAGAATTCTTGTTCCGCAGAAGGGGGATAAGCCCAAGCTGTTGGCACTGGCAAAGGAGAATGCAACACTCGTGTTGGCACAGGATATGGAGCGGATGAAGCGACAGGAGAAACGTACGACCGGTGCTGTGAAGGAGATTGCAAAGATACTTGGAATCGAAAAGGCAGACCGTATGGAGGCGTTTGATATTTCCAACATATCCGGTACGCTGTCGGTTGCGTCTATGGTAGTCTTTGATAAGGGGAAACCTAAGAAAAATGCTTACCGAAAATTTCGGCTGCGCACAGTTGTCGGTCCGGATGATTATGCATCCATGAAGGAAGTGTTAAGCAGAAGATTCACGGATGAAAAGATGGATATTATGCCGGATGTTATCATGATGGACGGTGGTAAAGGACAGGTGAATGTTGCAAAGATGGTAATTGACAGTCTTGGACTTGATATACCGATTTGCGGCATGGTAAAGGATGACAATCATCGAACAAGAGGTCTTTATTACAACAACCGGGAGGTTGAATTTCCGAAGGGGAGCGAGGCAATGAATATGATTACTGCCTTGCAGGATGAAGCGCATCGGTTCGCAATTGAATATCACAGACAGCTTCGAAGCAAGCATCAGGTGCATTCGATATTGGATGAAATCCCGGGTGTAGGCGCTGCGAGACGAAAGGCGTTATTGACGCATTTTAAAAATATTGATAGTATCAGGGAAGCAACAATCGAGGAGCTTGAGCAGGTTCCGGGTGTACCAAAGAGTACTGCACACTATATTTACGGGTTCTTTCACAGTTGAATTATGTAAACTGGTTTTGCAAGAGAAATAAATAGGACTATAGTAAACAATTCAGCAAGGAGTAAACTATGTTTCGCAAATTTTATCCAAGAGAATATTATGATTCCACGTATTCCATTGATTTCAAAAAGTATTATCGTATGGGATATAGAGCCGTGTTGTTTGATGTTGACAATACATTAGTTGAGCACGATGCACCTTGTGACAACCGCGCATCAACGCTCATTCAATCGTTGAAGGAAATGGGCTTTCAGGTTTGCTTCATTTCCAATAACGATGAAGAACGTGTAAAGATGTTTAATGAAGGACTCGGTGCAAAATATATTTACAAGGCAGGGAAGCCGCTTGCAAAGGGATATCAAAAGGCAATGGATTTACTCGGTACCGATGAGACAAACACGATGTTTGTCGGTGATCAGCTTTTTACAGATATTTGGGGAGCAAACAATGCACATGTAAGAAGCGTATTGGTAAAGCCTATTGCAAAGCACGAAGAAATCCAGATTGTATTGAAGCGAATTCCGGAGAAACTTATTTTGTTTTTTTACTTGAGAAAACATAAACTTCGGACGAAATGATGGCAAGACAGAGGGACGTAGTTGTTGTCACGCACAAGCGTGACAACAACTACGTCCCTCTGTCTTGCGTTTATTATCTTGAACACTTGAAAAGTAAATCTTCCCAACGTCTGTCAACCTCTTCCTGATACTGAACGAGTAAATGTTCGTTCTCAGGCTTAAAGAGATGCTTAAAACGACCTTGTTGTCTTAAGAAGTCCTCGATTGGAAGCTTCTTCTTTGGCTCATAATTCAGAATCCATTTACCTTCAACAACCTCAAACAATGGCCAGTAGCATGTATCAACAGCGAGCTTGCAAATCTTCATGATATCCGGTGTATCATATCTCCAGCCTCGCGGACATGGGCTCATAACGTTAAGGAATGCAGCACCTGGTGTGTAGATAGCTTTTTCTGCCTTTTCGTACAAATCCTTCATTGTACCAAGTAAGGTAGACTGTGCAACATAAGGAATGTCATGGTTTGCAATGATAGAAGCGAGATCCTTACGGTTTTGCATTTTTCCGTTTGACTCAGTACCTACAGGTGTCGTTGTTGTATCCGCATACATCGGAGTTGCGGAAGAACGCTGTGTACCTGTATTCATGTAAGCACCGTTGTCGTAGCATACATAAACTAAATCATGATTACGTTCCATAGCACCGGAAAGCGATTGGAAACCGATATCGTATGTACCACCGTCACCGCCAAAGGTGATGAACTTGTAATTATCTGTCACTTTGCCCTTTTTCTTTAATGCATAGTAGGCTGTCTCAATGCCGGAAAGTGTAGCACCGGCGTTTTCGAACGCATTGTGCATGTAGCTGTCTTCCCAGGCCGTATAAGGATACATGAAAGACGAAACCTCAAGACATCCGGTTGCATTTCCGATAACTGCCTTGTCTTCCGGCTTTAATGCACGGAGAACGGTACGTACAGTAATAGCAGCACCGCAACCTGCACACATTCTGTGTCCCGGAGCAAAACGTTCCGGTTTGTTCATTACTTCTTTGAAATTAAATGCCATCTCGTTTTCCTCCTTTACTTACGAATACCAATATACTTAAATTGAACCGGTGTAGCACCATTTGTGATATCAATCAAATCCTGATATACATCGGTTGCTGTTTCAACTGTATAATCACGACCGCCGAGTCCGTAGAAGTAGTTTACGGTCTTAGCCGTTACACCTGCATCAAAGAGTGCTGATTTTAATTCGGAACCAACAGGTCCGCCATAAGCGGAAAAGCTTTCGGCGCGGTCCATAATTGCGATTGCTTTTGAATTTTTAAGTGCCTCGGCAAGCTCTTCGCCCGGGAATGGACGAAATACTCGAATTTTAACAAGACCTGCCTTGATACCCTGATTGCGTAATGCATCAACTGCATCCTTTGTTGTACCGGCTGCAGAACCCATAATTACAATTACGTATTCGGCGTCGTCCATGCGGTATTCTTCAAAGAAACCGTAGGAACGACCGGAAATTTTTTCGAACTCCTTGGCAACCTCGAGAATTACCTTCTTAGCGTTCTTCATTGCCATACGCTGATTCCATTTTGTTTCCATGTAAAATGGCGAGTTCGCATATGGTCCGATTGCCATAGGCATGTCTTTGTTTAATAAGTAATTTTCCGGTTCGTAATCGCCAACAAAAGCTTTTACCTTATCGGTCTCTATCAATTCGATATTTTCGATTGCGTGACTTGTAATGAATCCATCCTGACAAGCCATAAATGGCAAGCGTACATCCGGATGCTCCGCAATGCGGAACGACTGAATATAATTATCGTATGCTTCCTGGTTGTTCTCAGCATAAATCTGAATCCAACCCGCATCTCTTGCACCCATACTGTCCGAATGATCACAGTTGATATTGATAGGTCCTGTTAAGGCACGGTTTACAACGGCCATAACAATTGGAAGTCTGTCGGAGGCTGCTACATAAAGAACCTCCCACATATAAGCAAGTCCGCAAGAGGAAGTAGCAGTGATTGCTCTTGCACCTGCAGCACAAGCACCCATAGTAGCACTCATAGAGCTGTGCTCTGATTCAACAGGAATAAACTCGGTTGTACATTCACCGTTTGCAATAAAGGTTGATACCATCTGAGGAATCTCGGTCGATGGTGTAATAGGGAATGCAGCCATTACATCCGGATTAATCTGTTTGATTGCATGAGCAACGGCTTCGTTACCGGACATTCTTTCACGAATAGACATATTAGATTCCCTCCTTCATTGAAATAGCACCAAAACTACAAACGCGTTCGCAAATTCCGCAGCCTTTGCAGTGATCGTAATCAAAATTTTCTCGCTTACCATCTTTTACCGGAATTGAGCTGTCCGGAC
>CALYVE010000184.1 GCA_945492935.1 uncultured Lachnospiraceae bacterium | reverse complement strand
CCCTGCCGGCAGTGCAATCAAAAGAATTGCAGATGAAGCAATTCTTTCTGATTTATGTTGTTTTTGGCGAAAACTTGTGGTATTATAGTGGCGCTAATAATAGTAAATTTTAAGGAGTAGAGATTATGGAACTTATATACAGAAGTACTCGAAATGCCAATGAAACAGCAACTGCGTCTGAAGCAATTCTAAAAGGTCTTGCGAATGAAGGTGGTCTTTTTGTACCGGATTTTATTCCACAGTTAGATGTTTCTCTTGAAGAGCTTGCAAAGATGGATTACCGCGAGGTTGCTTACCGGGTAATGAAGCTTATGTTTACGGATTTTACGGAGGAAGAGTTGCGTCATTGTATCAACAGCGCATATGATGAGAAGTTTGATACAAAGGAGATTGCACCACTTGTAAAGAAGGCCGGTGCTTACTACCTTGAGTTATTCCATGGCTCTACAATTGCTTTTAAAGATATGGCTCTTTCCATCTTGCCTTATTTACTTACAACATCTGCGAAGAAGAATAATGTAAAGAATGAAATTGTTATATTGACAGCTACTTCAGGTGATACCGGAAAAGCTGCGCTTGCCGGCTTTGCTGATGTACCGGGTACAAAGATTATCGTCTTTTATCCAAAGAATGGTGTGAGCCCAATCCAGGAGAAACAGATGGTTACGCAAAAGGGCGATAACACATTTGTAGTTGGTATTACAGGCAACTTTGATGATGCACAGACAGGTGTTAAAAATATGTTCTCCGATGTGGCACTTGGCGAGTATCTTGCAGAGCACGGATACCAGTTCTCATCTGCGAACTCGATCAACATCGGACGTCTTATTCCGCAGATGGCATATTATGTATTTGCATACACAAGATTAGTAGCAGATGGAACAATTAAGGCCGGAGATTTCATCAACGTCGTAGTTCCAACCGGTAACTTTGGTAATATTTTAGCTGCATTTTATGCAAAACAGATGGGTATTCCGATTAACAAGTTTATATGTGCTTCGAATGAAAATAAAGTATTATATGATTTCTTCGAGACAGGCTGCTATGATCGCAACAGAGAGTTTGTTTTGACAACCTCTCCATCTATGGATATTTTGATTTCAAGCAATCTTGAACGTTTGATTTACCGAATTGCGGGCAATGATGCTGAAAAGAATAAGGCGTTAATGCAGGCACTTAGCGGTCAGGGTGTTTATACAATTACAGAAGAGATGAAGGCAGGTCTTGCTGATTTCTACGGCAATTATGCTACAGAGGCTGAGACGGCTGCTACAATCAAGAAGGTATATGAATCCGATAAATATATTATGGATACACATACTGCAGTTGCAGCATCTGTGTATGATAAGTATGTGGCTGCAACAGGAGATACACTCCCGACAGTGATTGCGTCTACGGCAAGTCCATACAAGTTCACGAGAAGTGTTATGAATGCGATTGATGCAGACTATGATAAACAGTCTGACTTTGAATTGGTCGATGAATTAGAGAAGCTTTCCGGTGTCAAGATTCCTCAGGCAATCGAAGATATCCGTACAGCGCCTGTGCGTCATGATACAGTATGTGACAAGGAAGATATGCTAACGGTAGTCAAGCAGTTCCTTGGTGTATAATTTCAAAAGACAGTTCGTTTGTACCATCCTGTCTTAAAACAAAACTCGGACAACATTATGGTTATTACCCGTAAGTGCTTTTCCGTGCTTACGGGTTTTTTTGTTACTGCGGCCTTGCCGGCAAGGCTATGGTTTTATGGATTATATGAGGAGTGCAATATATGTATGTATTAAAAACAAATGCAAGCTTTGACAGTGCCCATTTTTTAAAGGGATATGAAGGAAAGTGTTCCAATATTCATGGGCATCGTTGGAAGGTTACTGTTGAAATCGGAGGGGAGATGCTCGTATCCGACGGAACAAATCGTGGGATGCTTGTGGATTTTTCAAAACTTAAGGATGATTTGAGCGTGATTGCGGATGATTTCGATCACAGCCTGATTATTGAAAAGGGTAGTCTGAAGGAGAAAACGCTTCTGGCATTGATGGAAGAGGATTTTCGCATAGTCCAGGTTGATTTTCGACCAACGGCAGAAAATTTCGCAAAGTACTTTTATGACCGGATGAATGCATATGGTTATAATGTGTTAGAGACAACTGTTTATGAGACACCGAATAATTGTGCATCCTATAAGTAAGGAGAGCGTATGGAAGAATTTCGTGTAGTAGAAAAATTCGTCAGTATTAATGGCGAGGCACATAAAGCAGGTATGTTAGCTGCGTTTATCCGTTTTGCCGGCTGCAACTTAAATTGCTCGTATTGCGATACAAGATGGGCGAACGAGAGCAAGGTTGCTTATGAGATAATGAGCGAGGCGGATATATATCATTATGTGAAGAGTACAAATGTACGATGTGTAACGCTTACAGGCGGGGAGCCGCTGATTCAGCCAAACATTGACAAATTAATACGATTGCTCGGACAGGATCAAGAGCTTCGTGTGGAGATCGAAACAAATGGAGCGGTTGACATAACACCGTTTATTGATATACCGGGAGATATAGCATTTACACTTGATTACAAATCGCCGGGAAGCGGCATGTGCGAGCATATGCTTCTTGATAATTATGAGCACTTAAGAAAAAAGGATAGTGTAAAATTTGTCGTGACAGATAAGGCGGATCTTGAAAAGGCTTGTGAAATTATTGATTTCTGCAGGTTAAACGATAAGGTGCAGGTGTATTTTAGCTCTGCGTTTGCTCAGATTTCACCGGCTGAAATTGTCGATTTTATGATAAAAAACAACAGAACAAGAGAAAAGCTGCAGCTGCAGCTACATAAATATATTTGGGATCCAGATAGAAAAGGAGTATAGAAATGGCTATAGATAAAGACGCAATTCGCGAGCATATTCGCGGAATACTGATTGCATTAGGAGATGATCCGGACCGAGAAGGCTTAAAGGAAACACCGGACCGTGTTGCACGTATGTATGAAGAAGTATTTATGGGAATGAATTATTCAAATGATGAGATTGCTGAGATGTTTAATAAATCATTTGAAAAGCCGGATGGTGATTCCAAAGATATGGTACTTGTAAAGGATATCGAGGTGTTTAGCTACTGTGAACACCATATGGCTTTGATGTATGACATGAAGGTTTCGGTTGCATATTTTCCAAAGGATAAAGTGCTTGGACTTAGCAAAATCGCCCGGATTGCGGATATGGTTGCAAGACGGTTACAGTTGCAGGAGCGCATTGGAACAGATATAGCATCGATTATGACAAAGGTAACGGGTTCGGAGGATGTTGCTGTTGTCATTGAAGGCTGTCACAGCTGTGTCACGTCCAGAGGAATCAAGAAGAATAGTTCCAAGACGGTTACAACAACATTTCTTGGAAAATTTAAGGATGATGTGCTCTTACAAAATCAGCTTTTGATACATTTAAGATAAAAAAATGAAGTATGATAAGTAGAATGATTGTAAAAAAGGTGAGGTGTTCAATTTGAAAAACAAAGAGAAAGCAGTTGTAGTTTTTAGCGGCGGACAGGACAGCACAACGTGCCTGTTGTGGGCGAAGAAAAAATACAATGAGGTACTTGCTGTATCGTTTGATTATGGTCAAAGACATAAGTTAGAGCTTGAATGTGCAAAGAAAATCTGCGATAAAATGGGTGTTGAGCATACGATTCTTGACATGAGTCTTTTGAATCAGCTTGCTCCAAACTCTCTTACCCGTATGGATATTAAGGTGGATGAGAATGCGCCGGAGGCCGGAACGCCGAATTCTTTTGTCGACGGACGAAATTTAGTGTTTTTAACATTTGTTGCAATTTTCGCAAAGCAAAGAGGTATATCTGATATTATCACAGGCGTTTCACAGAGTGATTTTTCGGGCTATCCTGATTGCAGAGACCAGTTTATTAAGTCGTTGAATGTTACACTAAATCTTGCAATGGATTATGAGTTTGATATTATTACTCCTCTTATGTGGATTGATAAAGAAGAAACATGGGAAATGGCTGACAAGCTTGGTGGATTTGATTTGGTGCGGAATGAAACGTTGACTTGTTATAATGGCATCATAGGGGAAGGATGCGGAAACTGTCCGTCATGCAAGCTTCGTAAGAAGGGATTGGAGGCCTATCTTGAAAAAAAAGCTTCTCTTTATAGTTAATCCGAAGGCAGGCAGAACTGCTATTCGAAATGAATTATTTGAAATTATTGTTGTGTTTTCTGAGGCCGGGTATGAGGTTGTTGTTTATCCGACAACCGGTCCGACAGATGCGGAACGAAAAATCTGCGAAGATGGCGCAGATTATGATCTCATTGTCTGTGCAGGTGGCGACGGAACAATGGAAAATACGGTTTCGGGCTACATGAAAATGGGGGAGAAAAAGGTTCCGATTGGATATATTC
>CALYVE010000183.1 GCA_945492935.1 uncultured Lachnospiraceae bacterium | reverse complement strand
AACAAAAAAACCACCGCTTTCGCGATGGTTTTTTAAGCTTCTGATGGGACTCGAACCCACGACCTATTGATTACGAATCAATTGCTCTACCAACTGAGCCACAGAAGCATGTATATGGGACGTAGCTTTTGTCACGACCACTGGCACTTTGTCACAAGACAAAGTACAGGTGGTCGTGACAAATGCTACGTCCCTTAATCTTAGAGACCGAACATTTCAAGTGCAGACTTGCAATCGTCACAAACATAAACTGTCTCGCCGAAATATTCCTGCTTTGAGCACTTCTTTTTCTCTTCGCAGATATCGCACTTTTTCTTTCCGCAACCAGCCAATGTACCCATCATAATTGTCATTAAGCCTGCGATTGCGCCAATCTTACGTAATGTCTTCTTCATCCTTTTTTCCTCCTGAAACTCTTCCCTTAGTGAAAATGCTTTTGCATCCATGAGTACTATAACATAAAACTATTCATTTGTTAAGTCTTTTTTAGCTACGTCCCTTACAACAAGTATAACTCGTCCTCGCTTGCAGGAACCATACATCTTCTGCTACCGCCCGGACAGTCAATTATTTTTTCCTTTTCCTCCGTAATTTGTCCGATTACCGATGCTGTAATGCCATGTGACCGAAGCATCTCCATTGCTTCCTCCCCATTTCTTACAATTGCAAGAAGCGAACCTGTTCCGTCAATCATATACGGATTCACATTAAAAAACTCAGCAAGCTCAATTGTTTCCTGCCGAATCGAAATCTTATAATGATCAATCAAAAATCCTTTTGCGGTCCAAGTACCAAGCTGCCAGAGTGCGCGATATATTCCACCCGTTGAAATATCATGCAGGTAGAATAAATCCTCTTTTGCAACATTATCGCACAACAAACGAGCCTCTTCTACAATGCTGTACAAGCCTTCATCAACAGCAGCTTCTTTGAGGTAGCTTGCCGCAAATCGTTTGGTCAGCTCATCCTGTCTTGTTGCAAGCATCACATTTGTACCATAAAGACCTGTATCCTTAGTCATAAGAATGTCGAGTCCTTCACAAAGGCCTTTCTTGCCCACAAATTCTCTGCGTTTCTTTCCCATAGCCGTTACTACAAACTGCGCCTTCTTTACATTGCTCGTTATTTCTGTATGACCACCGGCAATTTGAACCTTATATTCCCCGGCAAGTCTGTTGAACACATCCATGTAATCCTTAATATGCGTTTCCTTTTCATCCGCCGGAAGCAGCATCAAAAGCCTCGCACTACAGCATACGCCGCCAGAGCATGCGAGATTGTTCATTGCCTTAATCCATGCAATCTTTGGTTTTTCGCTACAGCCATCCGCAGACACAAAATCACCAATGCAGGCATAATCATTCCCAACTGCACCGGTTACCATGCCTGACGTAAGATTTGAAAGATTACTTTCAAATTCATCTCCATTCGTCCTACCAAATTGTTTTTGTCTCTGTATATGCTTCAGAACAGATCTTGTCAAATACCGTTCTGATAAACTACCCTTATCCATTGCTTCTCTCCTGCCAAGTTACAATTCCTGTTATCCCTCGTCTTCAATCCAATCACATCATCCGAGCACCTATCAAACCAGTCACATCATGCGAGCACCCATCAAAACGGCACCCAATATATTTTTACGTGTTTACCTTGCGCAAAATATCGACCGTGTGTGCCCCGGCACCAATCAAATCCGGACGTTCACATGTCGCCATCTGATAATTAACAAACTGTTCAAAGCTTTCTTCGTCAAGCTTGTTAACAAAAGGCCGAATATAATTTGCCGGTCCATCAGGTGAAATAATAATCTCTCGCACAAGCCCAACTTCCTCATTGAAACCATTGATATCCTCAATACGCACAAAATCATACAAGCTTTCCGGACCCGGAATTGTATGAAAATCGTCCGATAGCATACCGGAATTTATGCTTTCCGCCAGTTTATTTTCTGCAATGCCATACATAACGACCGCATATTCATTCATGACATACGCAACAAGAATAATCCCGCCCGGCTTTGTGACACGCTTTGCCTCTGACAACGCTTTTATTTTCTCCTCGCGAGTCAGCAAATGGTACATTGGTCCAAACAAAATTGTCATATCAAACGTATCAGACATTAGCTTCTTCAAATGCAACGCATTCCCCTGCATAGCATTCACATTGCTCTTTTTCTGCTTTAAAATGCCTAGATTGTACTTAACAAGTTCAACCGCAGTAACACGATATCCTTCCTCGCAAAGAGGCACGCTATACCTGCCTGTTCCGGCTCCGATATCTAGAATTTGCAAATCCGACTTTGACGCATATTCAAATTCCTCCATAAGCCGGTCAAGGTATTTATGTATATACTTCATTGTCACACGATATTCCATCTGACCATGTCTGGAATTCAACCGCTTTTCTTCATTAAATTTGTTGTAATACTGTTCAAGTTTGTTCATTTTTTCTCCCAAAATATCTTGCGATTAATACAAAACCTGTTTTGCCCGGAGAATCCGAAGAACACTTTCATCGAGTCTTTCTTCCGAAATCTCGCCATTCTTTACTGCCTCCAGCACCGCGTCATATGCCTCAACAAAATTAGCCGGCATAAGAAGCATGTCTGCTCCTGCCTTAAAAGCAAGCACCGATGCCTCGGCTGCTGTATAATTATAATAAATGGCACCCATAGAAAGAGAGTCTGTAATAATAAGACCATTATAGCCTAATTCCCCTCGCAGCTTACCGGTAATCAGCTCCTCGGAAAGCGATGCCGGAAGTCCGTCCGATGTTACATTTGGCAATGTAATATGTGCCACCATAACAAAATCTGTATTCGCTTTGATTGCCGCCTCAAAAGGAACTAATTCACATGCCTTTAGCTCATCCCATGTCTTATTCAGCACAACCTTCCCAGAATGCGTATCATCATTCGTGTCGCCATGACCCGGAAAATGCTTTGTAGCTGTCATTATATTTTCACTATGAAAGCCTTCAATTGCACCCTGTATCATATCCGCAACCAACCATGGGTCAGAGCCAAAGGAACGACTGCCAACTACCTGATTCTTCGGATTTGTATTTATATCCGCAACCGGAGCAAAATCCAAATTAATACCGTAATCTTTTAAATAGCTTCCAATGCCTGCTCCAGCCTCTCTCGCCTTATCAACATCGCCTGTTGCACCAATCTGTTCCATCGAACCATAATACGGAACATCAAAGCTTTGGGCTCCCGCAATACGTGTTACACTGCCACCTTCTTCATCAATTCCTACAAAAAGCGGAATCTTTACATTCGCCTGCATGTCTCTTGTAAAATTCTGAAGCTGTTCCGGATAAATTACATTCTTTCGGAAATAAATAACGCCACCTACCTGGTATTTTCGTAATGTTTCCAGCATCTCTGCATCAAGACCGGTTACACCGTATTTCTCCGTATCATTCACAGAAAGAAACGTCGCATACGGATGAAGGGCCTCCGGACGAATAATAAAAAGCTGTCCGACCTTCTCCTCCAGCGTCATATCCTGCAAAATCAGGTAGGCGAAATCATCCTCTGCCGGAACTTCCGTTGACGCTTCTACTAAGGTGTCCTCCGACGTTTCTGTTTTCTCATTCTCTGACTCAGTGACAACTTCTTCTGTTTGCACAGCCTCTGACGCAGCGACTTCACCTTCTGTTTGTACATCCGTTTTTGTTTCCTCGGACACAGAATTCTTTGTTTCATCCGCTCCTATCTCATCAGAAAACTCTTCACGATTCGAATGTCTGATTCCATTACCAAGAATCGTCACATAAAGTACAAGCATGAATCCAATTATGAACTTGATCATTCCACTTCGTTTTCTCATATAATATCCAATTTGTCTCCCCAAAATTCTTTGTTAATCTATTTTTTAATTTTACCCCAAAACGACAGAAAAAAAAAGACAAAAAATAAGTCTCACAGCCGACAGGTATCATCACAATCCGTCAGTCTGTGAGACTTTTATTTATGCACGAATTATGTAAGGCATACTATTTCATAGCACCGTTCGAATCTAAATAGTATCTGCCAATATAAGTATCATGCGCCATTTTACCGTTGTAATAGAAATAGTACCATTTTGTTCCAAGCTTCTGCCAGCCTGTTAACATCACACCGCTTGCATTGAAATAATACCAGTCACTTCCAAGCTTCTGCCAGCCTGTCAACATTACGCCGCCTGCGTTGAAATAGTACCACTTTGTTCCAATCTGCTTCCAGCCCGTTACCATCGCTCCGGAAGATTCAAAGTAATACCACTTTGTTCCAAGCTTCTGCCAGCCTGTCAACATCGCACCGCCTGCATTGAAATAGTACCACTTTGTTCCAAGCTTCTGCCAGCCTGTCAGCATTGCACCGCCTGCATTGAAATAGTACCACTTTGTTCCAAGCTTCTGCCAGCCTGTCA
>CALYVE010000182.1 GCA_945492935.1 uncultured Lachnospiraceae bacterium | reverse complement strand
TATGCATCTTTGCGCGGGCTCCAAAGCTGCCAGATGAAAATACGAGCTGCAAAAAAAGCGATTTTTGACTATGAACAGGAGCTTCTTACTATAGAGCAACGTGAAAACAGTTAAAATTTAATAAAATATGATAAAAGCTGATTCTGTCGGATGACTTTTTTTGTCGAATATGATACTATATGGTTGTATGGTCTATTGACGGATGGAAGAGGAGTTTTACAATGCAGCCAAAGCATGAATATGAAAAAATAATACTGAATAATGATGCGATTCGTGCGATGTCGAAGCTGTATTATGCATCCTATTTCTTTGATTTGCCGGATAATACATTTTGTGAACTGCATTCCGATGTGTTAAAGGTGCATTCTACAATTGGTGAGCAGGGAAATTTGCGACAGACTATGCGAATTATGAGCGAGCAGCTTGTACGTCCGGAATACAAAGCTATGATTGCCGAATTTACGGACATTGATACGTTGGACGAACGTATGAAGGATAAGGAGTTCATATCTTGTGAATACGAGGGTATTGTTTCCGGATGGTCCGAGGCATTTTTTGTAGTTGTTGATCGTCTGGATGACGGAAAGCTTCATCATGTGCTTTTTCTGATTCGCACTGTTTCAGAAAAAAGGCAAAAAGAATTCGAACAATTGAGACAATTGAAAGAGGATTTGGAATATGAAAGATTAATCGTTGAGAGTATTCAGGAAATTCTTGGTTCATCACTATGGAGTTTTTGTGTGAATGAAGACAATGAAGTTTTAGAGTCTACCTATAATGATGCTTTCAAGGCGATGATTGGCATTGAATCCGATAAAAATCCAACAATTGAAGAAATATTTGAGTTGATTCATGCGGAAGATAAAGACCGCACATATCAAGCTTTACTTGCGACAATTTCCGATCCGACAGGCGATACAATCTTTGATCAGGAATATCGAATCAAAACAGCTGACGGAGCTTACAGATGGTTTCGCGGAATCGGTAAAGCCTGCAAGCGTGAGGGGATACCGGGAATAACATTTTTTGGTGTGCTGGTTGATGTGAATGAAAAGATTCTGACACAGCAGGCCTTCGAAAGAGAACAGCTTCGAACAAAGAAACAGCTGGAGATTTTGTTTTCTGCTGCGAATATTTATTTATCTATGCATCTGATTGATTTTGATGCAGATGAGCTCATTGATTTTTCCGTAGTAAATAATGGTCAGGATACTGTTCATGTCAAAAATGCACAACAGCTCATACGCGACAAAATCAATAATACGGTAAATCCGGATTATAAAGAGCGAATGCTTGATTTTATTGATTTTGAAAGCGTATGTGATAGACTGCGCAGTAAGACGATTATTACAGAAGAGTTTGTAAGTCTTCAATACGGATGGATTCGTGTTTCGTTTATTATTGTTAGCCGTGACGAAAATGATTATCCAAAGCAGGTTCTGTTTACATCCCAGGTAATTGAAGAGGAGAAACGCAGAGAGGAGGAACTTCTCCTGAAATCCAATACAGATAAGCTTACAAGATTTTTGAATCGTACAGCTTATGAGGAGGATTTAAGTTCTTATGCATTCGTTTTACCGGAGGATGATTTTGTATTTGTTTCCCTGGATTTGAACGGGCTTAAGTATGTGAATGATACATATGGTCATGTGGCCGGGGATGAAGCTATTGTCGGTGCTACAACGTGCATGAAGGAGATATTCGCAAATTACGGAAAACTCTATCGAATCGGGGGCGATGAATTTGTGGCAATGATTCGCGCAGACAGTGAAGTGCTGCCGCGTATCATGGATAATTTTGAAAGAGCCTATAATACCTGGAGTGGACATTATGTGGATTCGATTGCGATATCCTATGGCTATGCATCGCGCAAAGAATTTCCGGATGCATCGGTTGAGGAGCTTGCAAAAAAAGCAGATGCGCGTATGTATGAGGCGAAAGCGGATTATTATCGCACCAAAGGTGTCGATCGACGCGGACAGTTAGATGCCTACAATGCAATTTGTAATTCCTACATACATATTGCCAAGGTAGACCTTACGAACGACAGGTACCAGGATATTCATGTATCGGAAGCGTTATCGGATTTCAGTAGTATATTTAGTGTAATGATTCAAGAGATAATACGCGCCAATATAGTAGCGGATGAGGATGTTGAATATTTTCAGAAGCATATGAATACGGATTCCTTACGTCAATTTTTTAAGCGTGGGAACAGAGAGTTCTGCATTCGTTACAGAAGACGTATCAAGGACGAGTATCGTCTTGTAATGACAGAGATTATTGCAACGCCGGAATATACGGATGAGAACCAACAAGTATTTATCTATGTTAAGGATATAGATTTTTTGTAAAATCATAAAAGGCTGTCGCATTTGCGACAGCCTTTTATGATTTTACCGCAGCCTTGTGGCGCGGGGCCCTGCCGGCAGTGCAATCAAAAGAATTGCGGATGAAGGTATTCTTTCAGATTGACTGTAACTTTTCAATCGCTGCTTTGATGCGGGCGATTGTTTCGTCTTTGCCGAGTACGGACATAAGCTCTGTTGCACCTCCCGGTGTTGCCTGCTTGCCGGATACGGCAGTACGAAGTGGCCACATAACAAAGCCTGTCTTGTATTCGTGCTCGCCGGCAAATGCCTGAAGTGTTGCAAATAAGGAATCGTTATCAAATGCGGTAGCATTTTCAAGAATCGGAAGAACCTCCTGCAAGAGTGTAAGTGAATTCTCACGGTTTGTCTTCATCTTCTTGTGTGTGTACATTTCAATGTCATAATCAGGCACAGCCTCGAAGAAATCAATCTGATCTCGAATGTCAGTGAAAACTTCAATACGTGACTGGATCATGGAAGCGATTTTTCGGAAATCCATATCTTTTGTGATTACTTCCTTGATGTATGGGAGTGCCATTTCATAGAAAGCATCCGGATCCATTGCCTTAATATATTCGCTGTTCATCCAGCGAAGCTTCGTCATATCAAGAACGGCAGGAGATTTTGACATATTTCTGTAATCAAACACCTTGACAAGCTCTTCCAAAGAGAATATCTCCTGATTATCTTCCGGACACCAGCCAAGCAATGCAACAAAGTTAATGATTGCTTCCGTTAAAAAGCCCTGGTCCAGTAAGTCTTCAAATGAAGAATGACCACTTCGCTTACTAAGTTTTTTGTGGGATTCGTCCGTAATAAGCGGGCAGTGAATGTAGGTTGGAATCTCCCAGCCAAAGGCTTCGTAAAGACGATTGTACTTTGGAGAAGAAGATAAATACTCATTGCCTCGAACAACATGCGTGATGTTCATTAAATGATCATCGACTACATTTGCAAAGTTGTAGGTTGGAAAACCGTCCGACTTAATTAAAATCATGTCATCTAATTCTTCGTTTTGGACGGTGATGTCTCCATAAAGCTCATCGCAGAAAGTCGTTGTACCTTCTGTTGGATTGTTCTGACGAATTACATATGGTTTGCCTGCTGCAAGGTTCGCTTCAATCTCTTCCTTCGAAAGGTGCAGACAGTGCTTGTCATAACGGGAGATTGTTTTTCCCTCAAATTCTGTTACAAGTCCTGCAAGACGCTCTTCGTCGCAAAAACAGTAATAGGCCTCGCCCTTTTCGATTAGTTTTTTTGCATATTCCAGATAAATGCCTTGTGCCTGACGCTCGCTTTGAACGTAAGGACCCACGCCACCATCTTTATCCGGACCTTCATCGTGAATTAAGCCTGTTTTAGCCAGTGTTCTATAAATGATATCAACCGCACCTTCTACTTCGCGTTCCTGGTCTGTATCTTCAATACGAAGCATAAAATCGCCGCCTGCATGCTTTGCAATTAAATATGCATAAAGTGCAGTACGAAGATTACCAACATGCATACGTCCTGTCGGACTTGGTGCAAATCTTGTTCTAACTTTTGCCATAATTGTATCTCCCTTTTTGTGGAATTCTATTTGGAATTTTGTTTGAAATTCTTTTGAAATTATAGCAAAGTCATAAATGATTTACAATAAGAATAGTTGATTATTGATAATATTTTTAGTATACTATTTCGTAGCGATTAAAATTAAAATTTTCAAATATACATAATATAAAGGTAGGTAGATAAAATGGACAAATCATTTCTGGCAACAATATATGTCATTGGAATAGCCGTTTTCTTTTTCGTTCTTGTTATTATGACAATTATGTTTATTGTCGGTAAGTGTAAACATCGCAATGACGATTTGTATGATGCGTCGTATGACGATGACGACGATGACGATGATGAGATTGGCGATATCAAGATTCCGGAAATATCTTTTGGTGTAACCGATGATACATATGTTAATACATTTGATGAACCAAATGAGAGTGCGATTGCAAATAATTCTGTGATTGAAGACTCGGCATTTGAAGACTCGGCATTTGAAGACTCGGCATTTGAAGACTC
>CALYVE010000181.1 GCA_945492935.1 uncultured Lachnospiraceae bacterium | reverse complement strand
ATTGTATATTTTTTACAAAGTCAATTGTCATTTATTACTAAAAATTGTGTTTTTGCATGATAAAATTATGGTTTTCATTGTTGAAAATGCTATATGGAAGAAAAAGGAGCGTTAGATTTGGATATTATTGAACAAATAAAACCGAAATTATTGTTACATGTTTGTTGCGCACCATGCAGTTCACATGTTCTTGAGTTGTTGGAAGATGAATACGATATAACGGTATATTTTTATAATCCGAACATCACAAAGGAACCGGAGTATGAGAAAAGAATTGCGGAGTTGAAGCGTTTTGTTTCCGAGGCTCCGTTTGCAAAAAATGTAAAGATTGTTGAAGAAACCTATGATCCCGATACTTTTTTTCAAATGGCGAAGGGCCTTGAACAGGAACCGGAAAGAGGTGCGCGCTGCTACAAGTGCTACGAACTTCGTTTGCGAAAGACGGCACAATATGCAAAGGAGCATTCCTTTGATTTTTTTACAACAACGTTGTCGATAAGTCCGCATAAAAATGCCACCTGGCTGAATGCAATTGGAGAACAACTTGGAAATGAGTATGAGATCCACCATTTGTATAGCGATTTTAAGAAGAAAAACGGATATGCAAGATCGATTCAATTATCCAAGGAATACAATCTTTACCGACAGGATTATTGCGGCTGTATTTTCAGCGAAGAAGAGGCAAAACAAAGAAAACTGTCTTGTAAATAAGATTGCGATATACTATAATATTAGTACGAATTCTGTAAGGAGGAATCGATATGGTTATTGGTGGAATGAGCAACAACTACACAATTCCGATAAGTAATGTATCACGCGTTACGCCTGTGAATGTTGACAATACTGTAGACAGTTCCTCAAAGGTTCAACCGGTTGAGTGCCAGACATGCAAGCAACGCAAATATGTAGATGGTTCAAATGATCCGGACGTATCATTTAAGACGCCGGGACATATCTCGCCGGAGGCATCCTTTTCGAAGGTTAGTTCCCATGAAAGAGAACATGTTTCGAATGCTATCGCAGAGGGCAGTAAGCCGAATGCAAAGCTTGTATCATCAACGGTTACACTAAAGATGGGAGTTTGCCCGGAGTGTGGCAGAACTTATGTGGCAGGAGGCTTAACCAAAACACAGATTCGTTATACAGAGAGTAATCCATATGAGAAAAATCGCAAGCAGCTTGAAGGAAGTGTGCTTGCAGGAGCTAATATAGATGCGTCTGCCTGATGATAGCCGATTTGTTACCCAGCGATCGCATTAGGGTTAAAATCATTTCTTTTTCTTCATCCTGTAAGGAATTATAACAGGCAGTCAGTTGCAAGTCCTCTGACGAAAAAGCGTATTTTCCACAGTAAAGCGTATTTGTAAAACCGGGATATTCGGATTTGACCTCCGGTGGTATCAGTGTGCCAAGCAGGTCGTTTGGATTGATGTTGAATAAAGCTGCAATGCGTATCAGCGTTTCGGTATTTGGTATTCGGTCCCCGGTTTCATAATGATTGTAGGCTGAGCGTGAAATTAACAGTTTTTTTGCTACTTCCGCCTGATTGTAACCTGCAGCTTTTCTGTGAGCTCTTAAAATTTTTGGAAATATGTTATTTTTCATTCCTTCCTCTCTTTCCGTTTGGTGAAACAATTTAATAGAATAATACATGATAATATGTAAGAAGACGATGCATTTATGTTGCATCAAAGAAATGTGTTGTCACTGATTGGTGACGATATCAATAAAACTATAGTATCACAAATAATAAAGAATGCAAGTGTTAGATATAAATTTAAAAGTCAAAGGACAAATGATTGGAGGAGAAATATGAGCAAAGCAGATGATTTATTTATTTCTATGTGTCAGGATATTATTGACAATGGATTTAGTACAGAGGGTGAGAAGGTTCGTCCGAAGTGGGAGGATGGTACATATGCGTACACAATCAAACGCTTTGGTGTAGTAAATCGTTATGATTTGTCGAAGGAATTTCCGGCAATAACCTTGCGCAAGACCTACGTGAAGTCGGCGATTGATGAGCTTCTTTGGATTTGGCAGAAAAAGTCAAACAATGTCCATGATTTAAAAAGCCATATATGGGATGCGTGGGCGGATGAAAATGGTTCAATCGGAAAGGCATATGGCTATCAGCTCGGTGTAAAACATCAATACAAAGAAGGTATGATGGATCAGGTTGACCGTGTGATTTATGATCTCAAGAATAATCCGTACAGCCGCAGAATTATGACCAATATTTATGTACATCAGGATTTGGCAGAGATGAATTTATATCCATGTGCATATAGTGTGACATTTAATGTGACCGGAGACCGTTTGAATGCAATTCTAAATCAGCGGTCACAGGATGTTCTTGCGGCAAATAACTGGAATGTCGTTCAGTATGCAGTGCTTGTTTATATGATGGCACAGGTTACGGGCTTAAAGCCGGGCGAGCTTGTACATGTGATAGCAGATGCACATATATATGACAGACATATTCCGATTGTAAAGGAACTTATTTCACGCGAAACGCATCCGGCACCGAAGTTCTGGATGAATCCGGATGTCAAAGATTTTTATGAATTTACACTTGATGATTTTAAGATTGAGGATTACGTAACAGGACCGCAGGTCGAAAATATCCCAATCGCAGTATAGGAGAGAAAATATGGAATTAATAGTAGCTGTAGATAATAATTGGGCCATTGGAAATAAAGATAATTTGCTTGTGTCGATTCCGGAGGATCACAAGTTCTTTCGTCAGGTAACAATGGGAAACGTTGTTATTTTGGGACGCAAAACACTTGCAGGCTTTCCAAATGGGCTGCCGCTTGCAGGACGCGATAATATTATTTTGTCGCGCAATCAGAATTTTTCGGTAAAGGGCGGTATCGTAGTTCATTCCGAAGAAGAATTATTTGAAACATTAAAATCATATAAAGACCGCAAGATATTTGTTATTGGCGGAGGCGCAATCTATAAAATGCTGTTGCCGTACTGTAAGTATGCGCACGTAACAAAGATAGATTACAATTATGAAGCGGATACATATTTCCCGAATTTGGATGCGATGGACAATTGGCGGGTGATCGGTGATAGTGATGAACATACATATTTTGATTTAGAGTTCTATTTCTATAAGTATGAGAACATGTCACCAAAGGATTTGCCATGCAATTAACAATATTGCACAAAAAGGAACTGCATTTCGCAATATATTTCACAAAAAATGCTTTATTTCGTTCCCAAAATATGATATAATTTGCTTTAGTTTTGAGATATGGAGGGGTGAAACTATGGCAGACATTATGATGACTTCCGGCGAGAGCTTTGAAGGTTATGAGATTGTGGAGTATTTAGGGGTAATTGATGCCCAGTCGGCTGCAACTTCGAATGTATTTAAGGGGTTTGTTGCAGGTGCGACAGATGTGTCGGATTCTGAAAGCGAGAAGATGACAGCACGTATGGGACAGGTCATCGAATCCACTGTAAGCAAACTTGAGAAGATGGCATTGCGAAGAGGAGCGAATGCGATTATTGGTGTGTCTATTGACTGTGCACAGTTTGCAAATTACTCAATTGGTACACTTGTAACAGGTACCGCTGTAAAGATTCGCAAGCAAGAGTCAGTGAACAATATTATATCAAAAGAATTATATGTAAGTAATTATTATAATCGTCAGATTCCGAGACCGGTTAAGATCGAACTTGTTGGTGAGGGAGATTCTGTATACTTAAAGTCTTGGTTCTACAATTATAATTTCGAAGAAATCAAGGCGGTTCGTGCAGATGTTGAGCTTACGAATCTGTACGAGGAGAAGTGGTTACTTAAGAGTCAGGATTTTGTTTTCGAAAAAGGAAACGTTTCTCTGATTGAAGCAGAACAGCTTGCCTGCAAGATTCCTGCGAAAGACATTTTGCTGATTAAGGATGCAAAGATTATTATTTCGAAATATGTTACTGCAAACGGTATTTTCCCATGCAACGAAATGCCTATCAATGTTAACCTTTCACAGCATCGTTTGGCCAGCCTCAAGGAGAAACGTGGTATTGATGCGGTAGCTAAGTACATTACGGATGGCATGATTTGGACATGTAACTGTGGTTATGTCAATGAAGCTGGTGCGGAAGAGTGTATCATTTGTTCACGTAAGCAGGAAGAAATGAAGCGAACAATCAAGTTCAATCCGGACGAGATGATTGCGAAAATGCAGGAAAAAGAATATGTCATCGAGCTTAAAGATGTTTTGATGGAATACATAAAGAATATTGATACACAATATCGTATGGAGTTGCTTGAAATAATGGAATCAGGTTTACAGTACGAGAAAAGTCGCGGCAATATGAAGCAAACTGTTATCGAAAAGGTTGAAAAGGTGTTTGAAGGCCAGTAGTGATTTGCTTGTAATAGGAACGCCATTGTGTTAAAATATTGTAATCATATTGCAAGAGGTAATAGAAATGGGT
>CALYVE010000180.1 GCA_945492935.1 uncultured Lachnospiraceae bacterium | reverse complement strand
TACTTGAATTCTTCTTTTGGATATAAATAAATGCTATCGTAACCCATGCCGGCAGCGCCTGATTAAACACCCAGAACAACTGTGTTGTGAATGAGGAAAACTGAAAATCAGATGCCCACCATTCCAGATGATAAGCAGACGATAAATCGGTGAGTGCAGGTCGTAAAAATTGCACTCCGAGATAATCCATGCCACTGAAGAAGATAAACAACAACAATGGCCACATCGTAAACTTTTGTCTGTTAATACTGATAATATAATATACGATTAAAATACCGATGATTGCCCACACAAACTGTGCCGCGTACCCGGCGCTCAATCCGAAGATTTTACCGATTACTGCGGATGGTAACCAGAAACCAATATAATAAACTAATGCTCTGCTGCCATCCTCGTTCATTACAGGCCAGTCATATTCAACCAAACACCGGAAGATTGCCTTTCGCACATACTGATCGGAATTCACCCAGACGAAGCTTCCGATGCCTGATAACAAAACCCAGAAAAATACAACAACCAAAACTCCGATTATCGCTTCCGTCCTGCCCTTAAATATCCCTTTTGGTGCCAGATAATCTCCGCATTCTCTCACCGACAAAAAAACCGAAAATACGATGAGCGCAACGACTGCGGTTGCACACCACCATTTCAGCCATCCGATGCAGAAAATAATCACAGGAACAGCGAGATAAAAATATATAAAATACTCAATTGCTTTACTTACTTTTGTTTGCATTTTTGCACAAAACCTCCGATAATATTTTAGTATTTTTTTGTCGTTTTGTCAAACCAATATAGCTCTACAGAAAAAGAGCACTATTTTAAAAAACAGTGCCCTTTTTTGCCTTTGACAAACGCTAATAAGTATTAATTTTGCTCTCCACAAGTGTATCTCCTTCGTATCGGAGTTTTAAGGAAAAAAACGCATCACTTGTCTCAAGTAAACGGAAAAAAATTTTATCACCCTCCCAAATCGGAAGGTTATACACATCCTTTTTTAAAATCCATTCGAGTTCTCCTTCATTACATTCGCCGATATGACCTTCATAATCGGTTGCCGTATAAAGAAACATATACTCCGTTTGGCATCGGTCACAGATAAATGTAACGATTCCCCGAAGCTTCCACTCCTTCAGTGTCAGTCCGGTTTCCTCGTAAACCTCACGAAGCAGGCACTCCTCGGGGCTTTCATCCGCCTCAAAGTGCCCGCCTACTCCAACCCATTTATCCTTGTTGATATCCTTTTCCTTTTTTACCCTGTGCATCATCAGATATTTATCATCCTGCATGATATAGCAAAGGGTTGTAAGATTGCTCCTACTAAGAACCGCTTCCGTCATATTTTGAAGCCCCCTTCATCCAAAACTTATAACTAAGATAAAATAATCCGATTCCGATTAGCGGCGATAGCCACGATAAAAGTGGTACATTATCCGGTTTCAAAATAACCTGACTCGGATAATATGCAATAAATGCTACCGGAAAAATGAATGTAAATATAAACTTAAACAATCCATTGTAGATTGTAATCGGATATTTTGCATAATCCTTCAGTTTGAGTGAAAGATCCAAAATATAGAACGAATTCATAATCCAAAAACAGGTTGCCGCTGCCGCCGTCTGCATGGCCGCCATAATAAAGGATGCCGTAATCAGAAATACAATAAGCTTCACCAACGCGAAAAATGTAAATGGTATCGACAGCTTACTCCATGAATACCATATCGTTCCGATTCCGAAAAAAAGCTGTCCAAGTCCTTTCAAGTCAAACACTTCCGATTCGAAATAGAAGAACAGGTTAATCGGCCGGAAACAATACTTTATGAAATCGCCGGTATACACATTTTGTCGAAGCTGCCAGTTGTTATCAAGCAGGCATTGTGTCGGTGTTATCGCCACAAGTGAAAATCCGTAAAGGAACAACATTTCATAATAGCCCCAGCCATTAATGGACGGAAACTTTGTAAACATCAACCAAAATGCTACAAATCCTGCGATGTTGGTGGCAATCATACCGAGTGTCGACAAAATAAAGTCCGCACGGTAACTCATACGACTCTTAATGTCCTGCGCAATGATTTTAAAGTAAATTTTAACGTAAAAACGTAATCCTCTTTTTCTCTCCATACTTAACCTCCGTTCACAGTTACCTGTCTCACAGAAATCTTCCAAAACAGATTGCTGAACAAAGACATCGCAATTGCCCACAGGCAGGCAATTCCAAGCTTACTCCATATTACTTCCGGTGCCAAATCGTCATTCAAAAGAAGTGTAAGCGGTGTATCATAAATGGACTTAAACGGAAGCCACTCTACAACTGCGCGGAATTTCTCCGGGAAAAACGCAAGCGGAATCGTCGCACCGGACAACAGTAACACGATGGACTGTTTCATAATATTGATTCCCCAAATTGACTGTGTAAACAGACAAATCGTTCCAATAATAAAATCAATCTCATAATTGATAAATACACCGATTATGACTGCTATCATAAAATACAAAAGATTGATGCCGATTGAAATCGTTCCCTTTGTAACAAACAATACTACCAAAAATGTCGGAAGGAATGTAAATACAAAGTTGCCGACAAAAGCACCCGACACCGACCAGAACATGTAATCCTTATATCGCATCGGTTTTATGAGTTTGATTGCAATTGCTCCGTTTTGGACATCACGATGTATATCCCAGACAATATACAACTCCATAAAGTTAAAGAGTGCCGTGGCAAGCACAAGATAAATCATTGTAGTTTCGAATGTCATTCCGTTTACAACATCTGTACCTGCCGATGCAAAAATCGCTTTCCAAACAAAGTAAATCAACGTTAAATAGAGCAAATTTCCGAATACCATTACAATTAGAGCAATTCGAAATTGAAGTGTCTCTATCAGACCGGCTCTTGTGAGGGAAAAATATTTCTTTACATTCATTCGACTCCCTCCTTGTATATCTTCTTTATTACATCTTCTGTTGAAATTTCCTCCAGCTGCATATCCTTGATTCTGTGTGTCTGCTGAATTCTGTCCAAAACCTTCAAGGTTTTAATCTTCTCCTCGTTTACAACGATGCTAATCCACTCATCATCATGGGATATCTGGACATCTAAATCGTTTAATTCGTCCATTAAATGTACGACAACTTCGGACATCTTTTCAGCCGGACGAATCTTCAATGTACGATATGCACCAAAAAATGTACGCAAATGCTTAATATCATTGTCATAAAGCATTTTGCCTTTATCGATTATAATGATTCTCTCGCAAAGGGCATCGACATCGCCCATATCGTGTGTTGTTAAAATAACTGTTGTGTTTCGCTGTTTGTTTAATTCTTTAATTAGTTCTCTGATTTTACTCTTCATTGCAACATCAAGACCGATGGTTGGCTCATCCAAAAATACTATCTTTGGATTATGCAAAAAAGCCGCCAAAATGTCACTCAACGTTCTTTGACCAAGCGACATCTGACGAACCGGTTTATGGAGTAAATCCTCAATATTTACTAGGCTTGCATATAGCTCCATCATTTCATCATATTCCTTCTGCGGAATCTGATAAATATCTTTTAACAATTTAAAAGATTCAATTAATGGAAGCGACCACCATAGTTGAGATCGTTGTCCAAAAACAACTCCGATTTCCTGTGAGTTTTTTGTGCGGTTCTTATAAGGAATGCGTCCGTTCACTAAAATCTCTCCGCCGGATGGTTCCAAAACACCTGTCATCATCTTGATTGTTGTCGATTTACCGGCACCGTTCGGTCCCAGAAATCCTACGATTTCTCCCTGCTTCACAGATAATGAAATCTTATCGACAGCATGTACAATTTTATAGTCACGCGAGAGAATATCCTTAAAGCTTCCCATCAGCCCCTCGCGTCTGTTTAATACTTTAAATTCCTTCGATATATCTGTTAATTTAATTACATAATCCATCTTCTCTTCTCCCTCCTTCAAGATACATACCACCCTTACGAAACACTCAATTACTGCCTGTGCAAGCTTACTGTACATGCTTACCGTACATGCTTACCATACATGCTTACCGTGTATGCTAACCGTGTATGCTAACCGTACATGCTTGCCGTACAGGCTTACTGTACATGCTAACGATAATTAGCTTATTGAATACCGATTATAAAAACCCACCCATCATATGTCAAGCTTTTTTTCAAAATTGACAAGGAAATATTCAAATAATCGACAAAAATAGTAAATCGGTGGGGCTTACTGATTGGATTCTTTTTTTTGGATTCTTTTTGATTCGATTCTTTTTGTTTTGGGGCTGATTGGTGACTTTCTGATTCGATTCTTTCTGATTGGGTATGGATGATGGTTTTCTTGCTCTATGCCCGCGCATTCCCTTTTCTCTTGGGTATGAGTGAGGGTTTTCCTTCTCTGTGCCCACGCATTCCCTTTCCTCTTGGGTATAGGGGATGGTTTTCTTGCTCT
>CALYVE010000179.1 GCA_945492935.1 uncultured Lachnospiraceae bacterium | reverse complement strand
CTATATTCCTGCCGAAAAATCGAATATTTCAGCGACTTTTACGCTTCCATCTGACGACCAATAAAATTTGCGGCTATTATCGCAGCCTTCTGCTCAATTTCCCCTATTTCGTATTCATTGTCTTTTGCAAGCAAAATTACGGCACCAATTGCGTCGCCTTCGCATATGATTGTCTGGACAATCTCACCATAATATTCATTGTCTCCGTTTCCGAGTATTTTAATAAACTTCTTTTCGCCACGTTTTGCAACAATCGTTTCCCGCTCTAAAATCGCCTCCTCAAGCTCCTTGTGAAGACTCTTTCCAATCAGCTCTTTTTTCGGAATTCCCGCAACTGCCACAATCTGGTCGCGATCACACACGCACACACCACAACCAAGTCCTTGTGCGATGGATTCTACATACTGCTGTGCAAAGCCGGACATTTCACCAATGGGAGAATACTTTTTCAAAATAATTTCGCCATCCTTATCGGTAAATATTTCAATCGGATCCCCTTCTCGCAAATGTAACACTCTTCGAATCTCCTTTGGTACAACAACACGTCCAAGATCATCAATTCTTCTAACAATACCTGTTGCCTTCATAAAAAATTCCTCCAGTTACAAATTAATCTAATCTGCTGATAGTATTTGTAACTGAAGGAATAATATACATAAAAGATTACAATCCTGTCATCAAACAGAAATATAGAAAGAAATCTGCAAGATTACTCTCTGTAGCGATCTGCCTTAACCTTTGTGATAACAGCAATCACGCCGCATAAAACGGCAGCAATTAGCAGCCAGGTTGATACCTTCACATCCTTTATATTAAAGCATCGTACATTAATCCACATTTGATTGGCATCCTTGCTTTCCTGCTCATCAAAATATTGCATAATCGCGCTGCGTTCAAGAACATCCTGCGGCGGATATTGTGCATAAAGCTGTCTTCTCGTCTGCTCTATATCTGCCTCAATAATATAGGCCTCATCCTCATTGTCCAACGTAAAGAAGAACCCAAGCGGATATTGTACAACCTCTTCTGCATCTTCGTCAGCGCTGTAATTGTAGCAGGCATACTGAAATATCGTATCATCCTCGCCGCCGGAAATAACAGACGTATAACCGATATAGTACATATTTCGAACAGCATTTTCCGGCATGCTCAAATAATTAATAAATGCCTCTGCCACATGTTGCTTTGCAGCATCACCCTTGATTCCGTCCTTGAGCATTACCCAGCCGTCAAACCAAAGGTTTGTGCACTCCTTAGGAACAGCAAATTCCAGATAAACATCATCCTCCTCAGCAAGATCCATAGAGTAAACGGCATCACCGGACCACTGGTAGTTTGCAGCTATTTTGCCGCTTACAATATCTGCCTTGCCGCTATCGGTCTCAAAGGCATATACATTATCTCGAAAATCCTGAAGCAAATCCTGAGCAGCCGCAACCGTTTCCTCGCTTACATCATTCATCTCTTTCGCAAGCTGCTGTGAATAATCCGGTGCATTGCGAAACTCTTCGCTTAATAGTTTTTCCGCCTTAAGCGCACCAAGTGCCGCAAAATAGGAATCACGAACATTATCCTTAATCGTAATACGACGGAAATAATCCGGATTGTTAAAGACACTCCACGTAGAAGCATCCTCAGCCGTCATAGCATCCGGGTCATAGACAATGCCCGTTACCCCCCACATATATCCGGCTGCGTACTGACTCCACGGCTCTCCGTTAATCTCATTTGTCTCAAAGGCCTCGCGAATATATGGAGAAACACCCTTGATGTAATAATTATTTTCATCGGAAGCATCAAAAAATCCGTCCGAAAGCGGCTGAAGCTTTTTCTCCGACATAAGCTTCATAATCATATATTCGGAAGGGCACACTAAATCGTAGGTATCACCAAGCGTAAGCTGGTTGTATAACTCCTCATTTGTACCAAAACATGAATACTCAATCTCAACCTTCTGTCCGTATGTCTCATAATACCAGTCGCAGAAGTCATCCATCATTGTATTCTCACCAAGAATCGATACCCCGTTATCAAGCTCAATAAGCTCGTCTTCTTCCCACTCACCAAGGTCAATATACTCTTCCCAGTTACATACACGCAACTTGATGACATCGTCCTTTGCAAGGGAAGTCGCCTTCTGCTTCGCAGGTGTCGCAAACAGGCTCGCAAGAATCGCAACAATCATTAAAATTGCCATTGTTTTTGATAGTTTTTTCAATCGATTATATTTCATTTAGAAATCCTCCTTTCCACGGCGTTTTTCCCCGCCCTTTCCGGAAAGATTCATAACGACAACAACCAAGATTACAATCACAAAAATGAGTGTTGAGAGTGCCCACAGAGCCGTCTTGATATCTGTCTGAGAACCCTTTGTCGCATTGACAACGTACGTACTAATTGTGTCAAACGTTGCAGGCTTTGTGTAGCTTGCAATAAAATAATCATCCAAAGAAAGTGTGACAGCAAGCGCAAAACCGGAAACAATACCCGGCATAATCTGCGGGAGCACAACCTTGCGAAGCGCAAGCGATGGTTTTGCACCTAAATCAATTGCAGCCTCATAAAGACTGCTATCCATCTGTTTTAGCTTTGGAACAACCGACAAATAAACAAACGGTGCGGAAAGAACTGTATGTCCAATCAAAAGCGGAACATAGCTTTCCTTGCTGATGTTAAATGTAACAATTAATAATACACAAATCGAAAAACCTGTTACAACATCCGCATTTACAACCGGCACCTGATTCATCGCATTGATAAAGCTTGAAGCACCCTTCTTCGAATAAAATGCTCCAATGGCACCAAGTGTGCCTAAAATTGTTGCAAGTAACGCTGAACTAAGTGCAAGAATAACCGTTCCCCAAATCATAGAGGTAAGTTCTTCTTTTGTGAACAACGTCACATAATTATGCAAAGAAAAACTATGAATCGGTCCAATATTCGGAGCATCCGTAAAGCTGTATACAACCAACACAAGAATCGGCAGGTACACAAGCATAATCATGACAGATAAAAAAATGATAGGAAATGCCTTTTTCATCAGAGAATCGCACCTCCTCTCGATTTACTGCCATCCTCTTCATAACGATTTGTAAACAACGTAAAGATTAAAATAATAAGCAACAATACAAGTGCAATCATCGATCCGTTGTGCCAATCATAAGCAGAGAAATAGCTGCCAATCAAACTACCCATGATATAAGTGCTGTTGTAAAGCATATCGAGCACGACATAGTTTGTCATAGATGGTAAAAATACCATAACAACACCACTCACAATACCCGGAACCGAAAGCGGCAAGGTTACCTTGATAAAGGTCTGCAATGGTGATGCACCAAGGTCATTTGCTGCCTCAAGCAGGCTATTGTCAAGCTTTGAAAGTGTTGTATACATTGGTAAAATCATAAACGGAAGAAAATCATACGTCATACCAATGACCGAATTCAGAAATGGATGGAACGCTAAATTTCCTTCAATAATTGTAAGAATCTCCTTGAGTGCCGTAATACGAAGTGTGAAGTTAATCCACATCGGAAGCACAAAAATCATTACAATCACAGACTTGTGGCGAATATTGCTACGCGCCAGAACATAAGCGATCGGATATGCTAATAACAAGCATACAACCGTGGTAACAACTGCAAGCATAAAGCTGTAAAACAGAGTTCCAATCGTATTCGGATCTGTAAAAAAGCCTTGAAGATTCGCAATTGTAAATTGGCCTTCACCGTTCGTGAAAGCATAATAAATGATTACAAACAGCGGTGCAACGACAAAAAGCAATAAAAACAATGCATAAGGGATGCCCAGCTGTTTTCTTGAAAAACGAAGCGCACGCATACAATCAAGCTCCCTTCTATAGTATTTTGTAATAAGATTTATTTTTTGAGGGATAAATCTGCCTTGTCCACAGGGATAATCAGACTAACCCTGTCATCCATGTTCCAAAGATATTCATCATCAACGATAAAATCTTCGTCCATATCTGTTCTTACTACATAACTATAATGGTCGCCCTTGTATATAAGGTTGATAATTCTGCCTACAAGCTGTCCTTCCTCGATATCATCACTCATCTTGATATCTTCCGGCTTCACGGCAAGAATTACCCTGACTGCATCCGTGTTAATTACATCGCCGTGCATATCTTTCATCGTGCCGTCCTCAGCCATAACAGACTTCGGGTAAAAGTCCGTAAGGTCTACCGGAATCGTACCATCCAAAAATTCAAGATAGTAGGAATCCTTCTCAAACATGACAGCTGACTCGATTTTATTCAACGTATGCTCTGCGATCATAATATGAATTCCATCCGGTTCAATATTAAGACCGACTCTGCTGCCAACCTGCGCTGATTTTGTAGACTGGATTACGATTTCATTTTTACCTGATACTACTGTAATCTCATAATGAACACCCTTGAATACAACGGATATAACTTCACCCTTAATTGCACCCTCTGCC
>CALYVE010000178.1 GCA_945492935.1 uncultured Lachnospiraceae bacterium | reverse complement strand
TTTAGACTCCAGAGCCGGTAATAAGCCCTTATAGGGCTTGAACAAACCACCGGCTAAGCCGGTGGTTCTGATTTTTATCTATAACATATAATAAATAAATCGAATTATTCAAAAAACGGTTTATATGATAAGTTAAAACCAATATCAAATTTGAAAAACGGAAGAACTATACATGATGGATTTTGTGAAAAGACAGCGGTGCCGTGCCTGTCGTTGTGCTGACGAAAGCAGATTTGTGTGACGATTTGGAACAAAAAATGATAGAAGTATCCGAGGTTGCAGCGGGTGTGGATATTGTTATTGTATCGTCAAAAAATGATGATTTTGAAGGTGTTTACGAATATTTGACACCGGGCAAAACCGTCGCATTTATCGGTTCGTCCGGCGTTGGAAAGTCGACCTTGATTAATAAGTTGCTCGGGGAGGAGTTGTTTCGAACATCAGAAGTACGAGAGGATGACGACAAGGGCAGACATACAACAACGCACCGCGAATTGGTTGCATTACCGAACGGCGCTTTTGTGATTGACACACCCGGCATGCGTACGCTTGGATTGTGGAATAACGAGGAGGGAGCATCGGTTGTATTTTCAGATATTGAGGAGCTTGCGTGTGCGTGCAGATTTTCAAATTGCAGTCACACAAATGAACCCGGTTGCGCAATCCTTGAAGCACTTGCGAATGGCGGTTTGTCGGAGGAACGATGGAAATCATATCAGAAGCTTCAAATTGAAAATGCCTATACGGCAAACGAAAGCGAATACCTCAAAGCCAAAAAAGAAAAATTCAAGGCAATAGCTAAGATAAAACGTTTAGGGACGTAGCATTTGTCACGACCATGTGTACTTTGTCGCATGACAAAGTACATATGGTCGTGACAAATGCTACGTCCCTTACGCAATCAGTTCACGAATTTTTGGACCATCGTAAGTGACGCTTGTTACGTGATTTACTTCGATTTGATACAATGCATTTGCTGCGATGTGCTCAGCAATCTGCTCGATGTCGCGGACGCCGGAAGCACCGGAGCAAAGTTCCACGATAACGTCAAGGCCGTCATCTGTGATTTCAACTTCGTCCTTTGTCATGCTCATACGCTTCAATATTTTAGGAAGTGAGAAACGTGAGAAGATGATTTTCTTTTCTTCCGGTGTGTAATCCGGTATCTCGATGACTGCAAAACGTGACATAATCGGAGCACTTATTTTGCTCTTGTCATTTGCGGTAGCAATTGGATAAACACCATCAGTTGGAATCATACATTCCATGTAGTTATCTGTAAATCCAAGATTATCAAGTAAGGTCAGAAGAACGTCGGCAGGATTGCCGTTCCCCTTGCCTTCGTTTGCTTTGTCGAGCTCGTTAATAATGAATACAAGCTTTGATTCACCCGCTTGCGCAAAAGCCTCCATGATGATGCCGGGTTTTGCGTTTGCGTAAACACGGGAGCTTCCTGTCAGCTGTTCAGGGTCGTTGATGGAGCTCATGTCAAGTGTTGTCCAGGACAGTTTCAAAATCTTTGCGACCGCATAGGCAACCTGGGATTTACCGGTACCGGCAGGACCTACAATTAGCAGTCCGTAGGCAGGAAGTGTGTGTGTACGATTGATTTGGATAATGGTTTCAATAATACGTTGCTTGACCTTCTCCATACCATATAATTCTTCGTCAAGAATGCGTTTCGCTTCAACGGGATCAATGTCAGCAAAATAATTATTCTTCCAATTGATACCCATCATTGTTGAAAGTGCACGCTGTGCATGGCGACGTTCCTCCGGAGAAACCTCGTTTGATTTGGCAACAACCAGATTGCGACGCGCCCAAAGCTGAATGTTTTCAGGGAGCGTTCTTCCGGCGCAGGCAATAAAATCAGTTATGCTTTGAATGCTTGTCAGTTTCATGTCATCGCCGTGAATGTCCGCATCCTCATCGATTTCCTCCTGGCTTGGAGGGTCGCTCGATAATAATCGCTCAATCATGTATTGAAGAAATCCGTCAGAAGAGGATAACTTGTTGTTATCAACAAAGCCCTGTTCGCGAATTTTGTATACGGCATAACCTTGCGGAGTGTTTTTACCGGAAAGCTTAACTTTGATATGGTTTTCGCCCATCCATTTATAAAGGCTTGTGAATCTGGAATCAATTTTTAGAATGTCGCACCAAACCTTTTCTTGTCCATCGTGGAATTCAAAGGCCGTGCGCTTGATTGGATTTATGAACATGCCATTTGAATGATGTGTCAGAATACCGTTCTTGTTGTCAATGATCATAATCGGCTTTTCAACGGTTGCAACATTCTCTGAAGAAGCAAATGTTTCGTATGTGCAAATGGCAGGTGCATTAGCATCTTGTTTATCTGAAAAATCAAATACGGGCATAGTTATCTCCTTTGCTATGTTTGTTCTTTTGTATATTCAAAGAATATTCAAAATATTATCTTGTTCCTATGATAGCATAAAATCAGAATATATTGGGAAAAAAGTTTGTTTTCTCTTGCATAAAATAATAATGAGTTGTATATTTAACAAGACAGTTGAAAAAAAGAAGCTGTCTTGATTATATTATTTCGGGAGGACATTTAAGATGGCAAAAGAAAAAGTTGTTTTGGCATATTCAGGTGGTCTTGATACGACAGCAATTATTCCATGGCTCAAAGAGACATATGGTTATGATGTTATATGCTGTTGCGTAGATGTTGGACAGGAGAGCGAACTCGAAGGTCTCGATGAGAGAGCAAAATATTCAGGCGCTGAGAAATTATATATTGAAGATGTAGTAGATGAGCTTTGTGATGAGTATATTATGCCTACAGTACAGGCAAATGCAGTATATGAGAACAAGTATTTACTCGGTACTTCCTTTGCAAGACCGGTTATCGCAAAAAAACTTGTTGAGATTGCCCGTAAGGAAGGTGCAGTAGCAATCTGTCACGGTGCTACCGGTAAGGGTAATGATCAGCTTCGTTTTGAGCTTTCTATTAAGGCTCTTGCACCGGATATCAAGGTTATCGCTACATGGAGACAGCCGGAGTGGACAATGCAGTCACGTGAGGATGAGATTGCATACTGCCAGGCACATGGCATTGATCTTCCGTTTGATGCAAGTCATTCATATAGCCGTGACCGTAACATTTGGCACATCAGCCATGAAGGTCTTGAACTTGAAAATCCTGCACAGGCACCGAATTATGATGATCTTTTAGTACTTTCCGTAACACCACAGAATGCCCCGGATGAAGCTGAGGATATTGAGCTTGATTTCGAGAAAGGTATTCCTGTTGCATTAAATGGCAAGCGTATGAAGGTATCTGATATTATTCGCGAGTTGAACCGTATCGGTGGTAAGCATGGTATCGGTATCATTGATATCGTCGAGAACCGTGTTGTTGGTATGAAGTCCCGTGGTGTATATGAGACACCGGGAGGAACAATTCTTATGGAGGCTCATACTCAGCTTGAGGAAATCTGTCTTGACCGTGACACACTTGCATACAAGAAGCTTGTGGCTACAAAATTTGCTGATTTAGTTTATGAAGGCAAATGGTTCTGCCCGCTTCGTGAGAGTTTATCTGCATTTGTAACAAAGACACAGGAGACAGTTACAGGTAAAGTTAAGATGAAGGTTTACAAGGGCAATATCATTAAGCAGGGTACAACATCTCCTTATTCATTGTACTCAGAGAGCCTTGCTTCCTTTACAACCGGTGATTTGTATGATCACAAGGATGCTTCCGGTTTCATCAATTTGTTCGGTCTTTCTATGAAGGTTCGCGCAATGATGGAACAGAATGTAGAAAAAAATAAAAAATAAAATATTGAGCGTACAATAAATCAAAAAATGCCTTTCTTATGTTTTATATCTTCTGATATAGGCACGATAAGAAGGGCGTTTTTTCTTTTCTTTTTCTTTTGGAATATGACAAATATAACATAAAGAATATGACAAATGTCATATAATTAAAACAAAATGTAAAATATACTTGACACGAAATGGTTGGTACTGTACTATATGAATGAAATTTTGCAAATGCATCCATAGGATGTTTTGCTATGTGCTTGAATATATGGCCGACGTAAAATTGAGAGATTTGTTATCGAGGTGATGGTATGGCATACGCATTAGGTGTTGTTTTTGGAGTTATCATTGTATGTTTCCTGTTCGGATGTTGCTACAAATTCTTTTATAAAAAACAGTTCCGTGATAAGAAAAGAGCTTTTAGCGAGAAGGTTCTTTATGATGAACGTCAGCTTCTTGCGAGAGGATGTGCGTACAAGGCAGGTTTTTACAGCTTAATGATTTATTTGATTGGAATAATGATACTTGAAAAGATGATGCTTGGATATACATTTGTTTCGGTAAATAGTCTTTGGCTTGGAATTGTTATTTCAATTGGAATATTTGCAATCGTTTGTGTTTTGAAGGATGCATATATGTCGATGTATGAAAATTCAAAAATGGTGTTTGG
>CALYVE010000177.1 GCA_945492935.1 uncultured Lachnospiraceae bacterium | reverse complement strand
AAGTAACATAATCATACGATCTACACCCGGTGCCATACCTGCATGTGGCGGTGCACCGAACTGGAATGCGCTGTACAAAGCGCCGAATTTTGCTTCTAATACTTCCTTGTCATAGCCTGCAATTTCAAATGCCTTCTCCATTATCTGCATGTCGTGGTTACGAACTGCACCGGATGAAAGCTCAACACCGTTACAAACAATATCATACTGGTATGCAAGAATCTCAAGCGGATCCTTTTCATTTAATGCCTCGAGACCACCCTGAGGCATAGAGAATGGGTTATGTGTAAAACCAATCTTCTTCTCCTCCGGATTGTACTCAAACATAGGGAAATCATTAATGTAGCAGAATCGGTAAGCATTCTTCTCAAGTAAGTCTAAACGAACACCGAGTTCTGTACGAATCTGACCTGCAAACAATGCTGCCTGTTTTTCAACATCAGCGATGAAGAAAATCGTATCAAGCTCCTTGAGTCCTGCTATATCCTTTAATTCCTGTTTCATATCTTCCGGAATGAATTTGTCGATTGGACCCTTGTAGCTGCCATCTTCTAATACTTCAAGGTATCCGAGTCCGCCCATACCGATTGACTGAGCAAACTTAAGCATCTTCTCGTGCTGACCTTTTGAAAGCTTTTTCGGTACTGCAATCGCACGTACAGTCTTACCATGGAACGGTGCAAATGTACACTTCTGGAAGAAGTCTGTTACATCAATAATACGAAGCGGATTTCGAAGGTCCGGCTTATCGGTACCAAACTCCAACATTGCCTGCTTATAGCTGATAATCGGATATGGTGCCTCTGTTACCGCATAACCCTTCGGCGCAAACTTCTTGAAGGTTGCCGTAAGAACTTCCTCTCCTACCTTGAAAACATCTTCCTGTGTCGCAAAGCTCATCTCAAAATCAAGCTGATAGAACTCTCCCGGCGAACGGTCCGCTCTTGCATCCTCATCACGGAAACAAGGAGCAATCTGGAAATAACGGTCAAAGCCGGAAACCATTAACAACTGCTTATACTGCTGAGGTGCCTGTGGCAATGCATAAAATTTACCCTTATATTTTCTTGATGGAACGATATAATCTCTTGCGCCCTCCGGTGATGATGCGCAAAGAATCGGAGTCTGAATCTCCATAAATCCCATCTCTGTCATCTTCTCACGCAAGAAGCTAATTACATTCGAACGGAAAATCATGTTGTCCTTAACCTTGCGGTTTCGAAGATCAAGATAACGATACTTCAAACGAACATCCTCGCGCACTTCCTTCGAAGTTGCAACCTCAAACGGAAGCTGTCTGTACACCTTACCGAGAACATCTACCCGGTGCGCCTCAAGTTCAATTGTTCCTGTAGGAATCTTAGGGTTGTATGTCTCCTCATCTCTGTGCTCTACAACACCTGCAACGGAAATGCACTCTTCACGTGTAATACCGTTTAACAGTGTCGTGTCACGCATTACAATCTGCATAACACCATACATATCTCTTAAGTCCACAAAAGAAACTCCGCCATGGTCACGGATATTCTCTACCCAGCCTGCTAAACGAATTTCTTTACCGATGAGCGCTTCTGTAACCTGCGCCATTGTCATGTCTCTGTACTTGTTTGGTTCCATTGTTTCCACTCCTTATTTCTTGATTGTTACGCAAAATAAAAAATCGCCCTGAGACTACTGTCTCGGGACGAATGTCTTTCTACATCCGCGGTACCACCCGCATTAGAATCTGCCATGCAAATTCTCTCTCAAAATTCGTAACGTGAATCATCCGTATATACATAGACCTCTTAGGCTTACCACGTAGGCTTCTGCATATCAGCTCCGGTAGTGTTCCGCACTGCAAGGTGTCATGCTATGGCTCTCAGTCTACGACCATATTCCCTGTCATGTCTTTTCGCGTACAGTCTCCTTCAACGCTTTTCTCACATAATTAAGGTGAATTATATTCTAATTATCGTCAAATGTAAATAGCTTTCATACACTTTTTCATTGATTTTGTTGATTTTTCAATGCATCTTTGTATGAATTGATACTTCTTTGGGTGCTAGGACTGTACTCTGTTCAGATATCGTTCCCAGGAAACAATCGCCCGTTCAAAAGCAATTGTCAAACGATAGGAATCCCCCATCGCACTTTCTTCTTCGTCAACAAACTCAAATCCAAACGTATAGCAAGACTTGCCATCAACGTCCGCTTCCTTATCGACGCTGTACATATACGCACCCTCGCACAGCTTCGGAAATGCGTCAATTGCCTCTCCGTCTAACGGCGTATCCGGTACTTCGTTCAAAAGTACATCGTTCGCATCGTAATATTTATAGCCATCCTTCACTGCAGAAAGGATCGTTCCTCCTACCAAACGGACGCTTGCAGTATCCGCATAGCTCTCTGTAAAATTTGAATTCTGCGAATTGTTTCTGCCAACGATCAACGCATCAACAATCATTTTTATCTGTGCATCTTCTACTTTCATCTCGCCAATCACACAATCGTCATAGCGAAATTGCTCTAATTCATTAATGGACTGAAAAGCCATTTGCAACCTCCTTCCAAACACCGGAGTGTTTTTTAATACCGTTAATTGTATAGCTTAACATCATGCGAAGCGCCTTCTCTCTGCGATATCCGGCATATCGATAGGTTCTGTATGTCATAACTGCTGCCTTTAATTTGTTACGCGACTTGCCAAGTTTTGACAAACGATAATCAATGAGCGGCTCATCAATTCCTATTACATAATCGTACTCGTCCAATATACGCAGCCATGTCAAATAATCCTCATGTGCATCACTATGCTTCATTGGATATTTTCGCAACACTTCTGTCCTTGCAACGACGGACGAACAGTTGATGTAATTTGTTTTTTCAAGCATTTTCTTTGTAATCACGGTTGGTGTATGTATAACCGCCCCGGTATCCTCACCATCATAGCGAATCATTCTGCGTGCAGTATTGCAAAGGCAGGCTCCCGTTTGCTCGAGTGCCTCAAGCTGATATTTGAGCTTATGCGGACGCCATCTGTCATCTGCATCGAGAAATGCTACATATTCCCCACTGGCAAGAATAACGCCCTTTCCTCTTACGAGTGCCACCCCGCGATTCTTTCGATTTCGATAAATCCGCACGCGAACAAAAGGCTTATCTGCCGGTGTCGGTTTATTCTTATGTACACGTCGCACATAACCGCTCCAAACCATTCGCACACTTTTTGCATCATGAGGAACCTCCTTTACCGTAACACCACGGCGTCTTGCCTCATGATTTCCGATTACCTCGTATTTGCTGTAGAAGTAAGCAAGCACACGCTCAACACTGTCATCACGGGAGCAGTCATCCACGAGAATGAGTTCCTTGTCTACATGCTGATGCATGACGCTATCAACAGCCTCCACAATATAATCTCTTGAATTGTAAACAGGCATAACGACTGAAATCATTTTTCCCTTTCCCGGCTACTTATCCTTACCGAATACTAACTCCAAAATACGGTCTGTTGCATGCCCGTCGCATGCACCCATAAATTTGTTCCGGAAGCTTTTTACAACCTCACGGTCAAAGTTTTCATCAATCTTTTGTATGTAATCAATAATCTGCTTTGTGTCTGTCATAATCGGTCCCGGCACAAACTCCTTATAATCATAATAGAAGCCTCGCCAATCGTAATACTCATCCAAATCATAAGCGAAGAAAATCATTGGTCTTTCAAAAAGTGAATACTCGAACACAAGAGAAGAATAATCCGAAATACAAATGGCACTTGTACAAAGCAGTTGCTCAATCGTAAGTGTTTCGGTTACATCAATTGCAAACGAGCGAAGCGATTCCGGAATCTCGGGACGCTTTTTTATAAACGGATGATGTTTGATTAAAACGATATATTCATCGCCAAGTTTCTCATACATCGCCTGCAAATCAAGCTTATTCGGAGCCTTTGCGCTTGCAACACGTCCACGGAAGGTCGGTGCATACAATATGATTTTGCGTTCCTTTGCCTCCGGCACCTGACGTTCTACCTCTGCAGCCGCTTTTTGCAAATAATCATCATCAAAAAATACATCTGTACGCGAAACGCCAACCGGCTTTACAATTCCCGGTGTGTCCTTCAGATTCATCGCCTCTTCATACGCCCAGACAATCTCCTTTGCGCTGACTGTAACATGTGAATAATTGCCATGATACGGATATTTTTCAAGTGTCTTTCGGTTATCCCCAAAGATAAGATCTGCTGTGCTGAGTCCGAATTTTTTGAACGCACCACACGCATGCCAGACCTGTGTTACAATTGTTCCTTTTCGCATCGGAAGACATGCAAGCGCATCGGATGCATCACTGATAAATACATATTTTGCGTTTGCGATATCCTTGATCATGGCAAGACAATTCTTTATGTAAATACGTTTTTTCACAAAACTCATATGCAAAAAATGTGTCACAATCTCGTAATTTTTTTCCTTCAAACGATCATATAACAACGCAA
>CALYVE010000176.1 GCA_945492935.1 uncultured Lachnospiraceae bacterium | reverse complement strand
AAGTATGTCGGGGTTCGTTGTAAGAGATTACAATGATGAGCCATCCAATTTCCGAAGCAGGAATTCGCTCCGGGAAATAATGGAAAAGTACAACATCGTAGGTATTTCAGATGTCGATACACGTAGAATTACAAGACACATTCGGAAATATGGAAGTTGTCTTGCATGCATCACCAGAGGATGCGCTTCAACAGACGAAATCGTTGAACAGTTAAAAAATTTCAAACCAAAAACGGATGCAGTTGCAAGAGTGAGTACAAAAGAAATATATGAGATGGGAAGCGGCGGCTTCCATGTTGTTGCAATTGATTGCGGAATTAAGCTTAATATTGTCCGTATGTTGGTCGAAAAGGGGTGTCGTGTGACAGTCGTTCCTTGGGATACAACGGCGGAAGAGATTATGAAACAAAATCCGGATGGCGTATTTATTTCAAATGGCCCCGGAGACCCAACCGATGTAAAGACTACGATAGATACGGTGAAAGCGTTGATTGGAAAGATTCCAATTTTCGGCATTTGTCTGGGACATCAGATTATTTCACTTGCTTACGGGGCAAAGACATATAAGCTCAAATTTGGTCACAGAGGCGGTAATCACCCTGTTAAAAACCTATTAAATGACAAAATAGAAATTACATCCCAGAATCATTCTTATGCGGTTGACGAAGCAAGTTTAAAAGCAACCAAATTAGAGATGACACATATAAACCTGCTTGACAACACAATCGAAGGTGTTCGTTGCAAGGAGGATTTTGTAAGCTCCGTACAGTATCATCCGGAAAGTGCACCGGGTCCGCAGGACAGTGCATATTTGTTTGATGTATTTTTCCAAATGATGAGAGATTGGAAGGAGGGAACATACAATGCCTAAAAGGACAGATATACACAAGATTTTGGTAATTGGTTCAGGACCAATTGTTATTGGACAGGCAGCAGAGTTTGACTATGCCGGAACACAGGCATGTCTGTCACTTCGTGAAGAAGGTTATGAGGTTATTTTATGTAATTCCAATCCGGCTACGATCATGACAGATGAGACAATCGCAGATAAAGTCTATATGGAGCCGCTTACATTGGAGTATATTGCCAAAATTATCCGTATGGAAAGACCGGATGCAATCCTTCCCGGTATCGGAGGTCAGACGGGTCTTAATCTTGCGATGCAGCTTGAGAAAAAAGGCGTTCTGCGTGAGTGTAGTGTAGAGCTTCTTGGAACAGACATTGAAAGTATTGACCGTGCCGAAGACCGAGAGCTTTTTAAAGAGCTTTGTATTTCATTAAATGAACCGGTCCTTCCATCCCTGATTGCAGAGTCTATGGAAGAGGCTATTAATGCTGCAAATGAAATCGGTTATCCGGTTGTTGTAAGACCGGCCTTTACACTTGGCGGTACAGGCGGCGGTTTTGCAGATGACGAGTCGGAATTAAGGGAAATTGTAAAAAATGCGCTTGTTCTTTCACCTGTTCATCAGGTTTTAATCGAGAAGAGTGTAAAGGGCTATAAGGAAATTGAATACGAAGTAATGCGTGATGCAAATGATACTGCTATTACGATTTGTAACATGGAAAACTTGGATCCTGTCGGTATTCATACAGGTGACTCGATTGTTGTGTGTCCGTCGCAGACGCTGACAAACAAGGAGTACCATATGCTTCGTGACAGTGCTCTTAAAATTATTCGTGCGCTTGATATTAAGGGTGGCTGTAATGTGCAGTTTGCGTTAGATCCAAAGTCCTTTGATTATTATTTGATAGAGGTAAACCCTCGCGTATCCCGTTCTTCAGCCCTTGCTTCAAAGGCGAGCGGATATCCGATTGCACGTGTTTCGGCAAAAATCGCAGTTGGACTCCGTCTGGATGAGATTCATCTTGCAAATACGTTGGCAAGCTTTGAACCTGCGCTTGATTATGTTGTGTCAAAGATGCCAAGATTTCCATTTGATAAATTTAACGATGCAAACAATTCCCTTGGAACACAAATGAAAGCAACGGGTGAATGTATGAGTGTCGGACGTACCTTTGAGGAGAGCTTGTTAAAGGCGATTCGTTCTCTTGAAATCGGTGTGTTCCACCTTCATAATGCCAAGTTTGATGACGAGGATACGAATGCCCTGCTAGATTATATCAAGATTGGAACGGATGACCGAATCTACGCGATTGCGGAACTTCTCCGCCGTGATATAGTGATTGACACAATTAATAAGATTACCGGCATTGATATGTTCTTTTTGCGGAAGTTCCAAAACATTATTGAGATGGAAAAAACAATCAGGGAAGGAAAAGAAAATCTTGATGTGTTGAAGAAGGCAAAGAAATTTGGCTTCTCGGACAAGGAAATTGCAATTCTTTGGGGAAAGACACAACATGAGATTTATGATATGCGAAAAGCAAATCATCTGTTCCCTGTATATAAAATGATTGACACGTGTGCATCCGAGTTTGAAAGCTATATTCCATACTTCTATTCAACCTATGAGGATGAAAATGAGTCTGTCATTTCAGATAAGCGGAAGATTATTGTTCTTGGTTCCGGACCAATCCGTATCGGACAGGGTGTAGAGTTTGACTACTCAACCGTACATGCGGTTCAGACGATTAAGCATGCAGGCTTTGAAGCAATTATTATTAATAACAATCCGGAAACTGTATCAACGGATTATACAACATCCGATAAGCTTTATTTTGAACCTCTTTGTGTTGAGGATGTAATGAATATTATCGAGATGGAAAAGCCGGAAGGCGTTATCGCGATTCTCGGCGGTCAGACTGCGATTAATTTGGCCGAGCCGCTTCGTGAATATGGTGTTACGATTATCGGTACTGACTGTGCAGCAATTGAGCGTGCAGAAAACCGTGATGCATTTGAGAAGCTTTTGCTGGAACTTGACATTCCACAGCCTAAGGGAAAGGCTGTTACAAATATTGAGGATGGTGTTCGTGCTGCAGAAGAAATCGGATATCCGGTATTAGTCCGTCCAAGCTTTGTTCTTGGCGGTCGTGCGATGCAGATTGTGTCGAAGGAAGCAGATATGCGTCACTATCTTAAGACAGCTGTAGAAGTTGACGAGGATAAGCCGGTATTGGTAGACCGTTATATCAAGGGTAAAGAGGTTGAGGTAGATGCCATTTGTGACGGACGCAATGTTTTTGTTCCCGGTATTATGGAGCTTGTAGAACGAACCGGTGTCCATTCGGGTGATTCTATCAGTGTATACCCGCCTTTCAGTATCTCAGACAAGGTGAAAGGAACGATATTGCGATATACAAAGAAGCTTGGTCTTGGAATCGGTATTGTCGGCTTATTTAATATTCAGTTTATTGTTGATGAAGATGAGAATGTTTATATTATCGAGGTTAACCCTCGATCGTCACGAACAGTACCATTTCTTTCTAAGGCAACCGGATACTCTTTGGCAGACATTGCAACACTTGTCATTTTAGGTGTCAGCTTAAAGGAACAGGGCATTTTGGATTTGTATCCGGAAGAACGTAAAAAGTGGTATGTAAAAGCACCTGCATTCTCGTTCTCAAAGCTAAAGGGAATGGATGCATATCTTTCGCCGGAAATGAAGTCTACAGGTGAGGCTATCGGATATGATGAAAAACTCCATCGTGCAATGTATAAAGCGTTGATTGCATCAGGTATCAAACTGCAGAATTATGGTACGGTGCTTGTTACACTTGCAGACGAGGATAAGGAGGAGGCACTTCCGCTTATCAAACGCTTTTACGATATGGGCTTTAACATCGAAGCTACAATCGGTAGTGCAGAGTTCTTGAAGGAGCATGGTATCCGTACGCGTATCAGACGTAAGCTTAGTGAGGGAAGTGAAGAGGTATTAGAGACTATCAGGGCAGGTTATGTAAGCTATATCATTAACACCCGTGCAATCCTTTCGGGTGTGCATTATGTGGATGGTGTTGCAATCCGTCGCTGTGCCATTGAAAATAACGTTACAACCTTCACTTCTTTAGACACTGTAAAAGTGCTTTTGGACGTACTGGAGGAACAGACAATTACAGTTTCAAAAATTTTCTGAAAATAATGATTGACAAACGAAATTGAAAGTGATATATTTCGTTACAAGAAAGCAAAGGCGCTTTGGAGTAAACTCTCCAGAGCGCTTTTTTTTGTAAGTTTTTATTTTCGCAAGATGAAAGGAGATAGAGATTATGGCATTACCAGAAATGTACGGAAGTTTAGTATTTAACGACAAAATTATGAAGAACAAACTTCCAAAGGATATTTACAAGGCATTAAGAAAGACAATTGACAAAAACACGCATTTGGAGCTTGATGTAGCAAATGCAGTTGCAGTGGCTATGAAGGAATGGGCAATCGAAAACGGTGCAACGCATTTTACACATTGGTTCCAGCCGATGACAGGATTCACAGCAGAAAAACATGATAGCTTCATTACTCCTGTTGGTAAAGGCGAAATTATGATGGAGTTTTCCGGTAAAGAATTAATCAAGGGTGAGCCGGATGCTTCAAGTTTTCCTTCCGGCGGACTTAGAGCTACATGTGAAGCCAGAGGATATACAGCATGGGATCCTACTTCACCGGCCTTCATCAAGGATGGTACATTATGT
>CALYVE010000175.1 GCA_945492935.1 uncultured Lachnospiraceae bacterium | reverse complement strand
CTCCATACTCAGACGGTCTGTCTCGTTTTTCAATGCAGCCTCCTCAATCTCTAACTGCATGATACGTCTGGAGATTGCATCAAGCTCTGCCGGCATAGAATCAAGCTCTGTCTTAATCATTGCACATGATTCATCAATCAAATCAATAGCCTTGTCCGGCAGAAAACGATCAGTAATATATCGATTGGAAAGTGTTGCCGCACTAACAATAGCGCCATCACTAATCTTAACACCATGAAAGACTTCGTAGCGGTTTTTTAATCCTCGCAAAATGGATATCGTATCCTCGACTGTTGGCTCATTGACAAGTACCGGCTGGAATCGACGTTCCAAAGCGGCATCCGTTTCAATGTACTTACGATACTCATCTAATGTAGTCGCACCAATACAGTGAAGCTCACCTCTTGCAAGCATAGGCTTTAACATATTTCCGGCATCCAAAGCGCCATCTGTTTTGCCAGCACCTACAATCGTGTGTAACTCATCAATAAAAAGAATGATTCGACCTTCAGAAGCCCGTACCTCATCAAGTACTGCCTTCAGACGTTCCTCAAACTCACCACGATATTTTGCACCTGCAAGCAGCGTTCCCATATCCAGTGCAAAAATCTGCTTATCCTTCAAAGAATCAGGTACATCCCCTCGCACAATACGCTGTGCAAGACCTTCAATCGCAGCCGTTTTTCCGACACCCGGTTCACCAATTAATACCGGATTGTTCTTTGTTTTTCGTGACAAAATACGAATAATGTTTCTGATTTCATTGTCTCTGCCAATGACCGGATCAAGCTTTTGTTCTCTCGCCCGCTCAACCAAATCATATCCGTATTTATTCAAGCTATCATAGGTTGCTTCCGGATTGTCACTTTCTACCCGTTTGTTGCCTCGAACCTGCGCTAACGCAGTAAGAAATTTATTTCTTGTGATTCCATAACCAAGAATAAGACCTTTTACCGCCTTGTTCATTTTTTCGAGAATACCAAGAAACAGATGCTCAACAGAAACATATTCATCATGCATTTGTTTTGCTTCCTGCTCAGCCTGAATAAGCGCTTTTGAAAAGTCCTGACTTGTAAACAGCTTACCGCCTGACACCTTTGGTCGATATGCAACCAATCGCTCTGCTTCTTTTGAAAAAGCATCAACATCAATATCCATATTGCCAAGAAGTGAAACGATAAGACTGTCTTCAACGGTAAGAAGACTGTACAATAAATGCTCCTGATCAATTTCCTGATTGTTGTACTCATAGGCTAATTTTTCACAGTTTTCAATAACCTCAAGTGATTTTTTAGTAAAATGTTCAGCATCCATACAAACACCTCCTAACAGAATATAAAAATAGGTAAGAATCACACTGCCGGCAAGGCCGCGGTATACAAGAAAGAGTGTGAAGCACTTTCCTATGCAATAAAAAACAGGATGCAGGTCGCAAAAACCTGCATCCTCCTTAAGCAACTACATCATACCCATGCCGCCGCCCATGCCACCAGCCGGCATTGCAGGCGCGTCTTCCTTAATGTCTGCTACAACAGACTCTGTTGTAAGGAATGTAGAAGCAACGGATGTTGCATTCTGAAGTGCAGTTCTTGTAACCTTAACCGGATCAATGATTCCGGATTCAATCATATTAACATATTCTTCTTTGTAAGCATCAAAGCCTACACCAACCTCAGATTCCATAATCTTGTTGATAATAACAGAACCTTCCAGACCGGCATTTGAAGCAATATGAGCAAGAGGTGCGGAAAGTGCCTTTGAAACAATCGCTGCACCTGTCTTTTCATCACCCTCTAATGTATCAATCAAGGATGAAAGCTTCTTTGTAGCGTGGATATATGCAGATCCACCACCTGCAATAATACCTTCTTCCACAGCAGCTCTTGTAGCATTAAGAGCATCCTCAAGACGAAGCTTAGCTTCCTTCATCTCTGTCTCTGTTGCAGCACCTACACGGATAACGGCAACTCCACCGGCGAGCTTAGCAAGTCTTTCCTGAAGCTTTTCTTTGTCAAACTCTGAAGTTGTCTCAGCAAGCTGAGCCTTGATAACATTGACTCTTGCCTCGATTTCTGACTTCAAACCATAGCCATCTACGATAACTGTATTCTCCTTTGCAACCTTAACGCTCTTCGCACGTCCAAGCTGCTCCATAGTTGTCTCTTTCAGATCGTATCCAAGTTCCTCAGAAATAACCTGACCACCTGTTAAAATAGCGATATCCTGAAGCATCTCTTTTCTTCTGTCGCCATAACCAGGTGCCTTAACACCGACAACAGTAAACGTACCACGAAGCTTATTTACGATAAGTGTCGTAAGAGCCTCGCCCTCGATATCTTCAGCAATGATAAGAAGCTTTGAACCACTCTGAACAATCTGCTCAAGAATAGGAAGAATATCCTGAATGTTGGAAATCTTCTTATCTGTAATCAAAATGTATGGATTGTCAAGCTCTGCAACCATCTTCTCCATATCAGTTGACATATAAGCAGAAACATAACCACGATCAAACTGCATACCTTCTACAAGATCAAGCTCTGTCTTCATTGTCTTAGACTCTTCGATTGTGATAACGCCATCCTTTGAAACCTTTTCCATAGCATCTGCTACAAGTTCACCTACGCTGTCATCACCTGCAGAGATTGATGCAACTCTGGCAATCTGTTCCTTACCATTGATGCTCTGACTCATGTCAGAAATAGCCTCAACTGCTACATCACAAGCCTTCTTCATACCTTTACGTAAAACGATAGGATTTGCACCTGCTGCAAGGTTCTTCATACCTTCATTAATCATTGCCTGTGCTAAAACAGTAGCTGTTGTAGTACCGTCACCGGCAACATCATTCGTCTTTGTAGCTACTTCTTTAACGATCTGTGCACCCATATCCTCAAATGGATCCTCTAATGTAATTTCCTTGGCAATTGTAACACCATCATTTGTGATAAGTGGTGCCCCAAAAGACTTTGCAAGAACTACGTTTCTACCCTTCGGTCCGAGTGTCACACTTACTGTATCTGCTAACTGATTTACACCTGATTCGAGAGCCTTTCTAGCCTCAGCTCCATATTTAATTTCCTTTGCCATTGTATTACGCCTCCTCATTTTTTTTGCATCTTCTAACGATAACGGCAATACTTTCTTCGTACCCATACTGTCTAATTCCTTTGTTACTCAACAACTGCAAGAATATCAGACTGCTTAACAATGATGTATTCATCATCTCCAAGCTTCACTTCCGTACCTGCATACTTTGAATAAATTACCTTATCGCCCGGCTTTACTTCCATCGGAATCTTCTCACCATCCACTACAATACCAGGACCAACTTCAACGACTTCTGCATACTGTGGCTTCTCCTTTGCCTGTGATGGAAGGACAATTCCTGACTTCGTTGTTTCTTCCGCAATTGATTCTTTTAATACAACTCTTTCTCCTAAAGGACTTAATTTCATAACTTTATTCCTCCTATCTACTAAATCCTTTTAGCACTCACTTCGTTTGAGTGCTAACACAATTATCATTGTACCTTATTTTCATAAAAAATCAACCCCTTATATCCAATTTTTCACAAAAAATACATATTCTAATGAAATATATATGATAGCATGTCCAAAAATATGATAACTTTCCTTCTTTTACTCCTTCTATTTTCTGTTATCCTGTTTCTTTTTTATTGAGAAATCATACACCAGCCGTTATAATATACTTAGCAAAACAAAGGAGAACACATATGGCTGAACAATTATATACAATACCTGTTAATGAGGCATTTGAAGCTGATTTTGAATGTCCGATTTGTGCAATGCACCGTTCGTTAGAACGCAATGCAATCGAGTACACAATGGGTCCAAGCTACATGGAGGATGATAACCGCGCAATGACGGATGAACTCGGTTTTTGCAGTAACCACATTCGCATATTATACGGAGAAAAAAACAGACTCGGGCTTGCTCTCATGCTCAAAACCCACACCGATAAGACAATCAAAGATATGAAAGCACTCCGCGACAACAAAAAAATCACAACAAGTGGTGGTCTTTTCAAAAAGCAAACGATTACATCGATGGGAGAATATGTAAAAAAGCTCGAATCAACCTGTTTTGTATGCGACCGTATTGACAAGACTTTTGAACGATATATTGATACAATCTTCCATCTTTGGAAGAAGGAACCGTCTTTCCACGATAAAGTAAAAAATTCAAAAGGCTTTTGTACATATCATTATGGTTTACTCTACGATGCAGCGCATACAAAGCTTTCAAAGGATATGCTTGAAGCCTTTATTCAAACAATTGACACCGTTTATTTCGACAACATGGACCGCGTGAATGATGACATCAGCTGGTTCATTGACAAATTTGATTACCGTTACAAAAACGAACCATGGAAGAACTCCAAAGACGCTCTCCCCCGCGGTATCATAAAGACAAATCATACGATTGTTGAATAATCAGATGAATGACAAACAGTCAGTATGTAAATTTCGTACCGGAAACAAAAAAAGATTAGATTCCATCCGAAATCTAATCTTTTTTGTTTAACTATGTTTTTCGATTATTCTGTGAGCAGTTTCTATCTGCCGGTCAAAAGTCACCGTAAAT
>CALYVE010000174.1 GCA_945492935.1 uncultured Lachnospiraceae bacterium | reverse complement strand
TTGAAAACACCACTTGCACCGAATTTATACGAGATTCCGGACAACATTGTTGCATTATATAAGCTTGCAGAGCAGGAAATATATCCACCCATTGATCAATATGATCAGGGGGAGAGCGAGGAATATGAGCAGGTTATGCGAGCCTATCAGGCCGTATTGGATTTTTTAGATTCTTCATATTATGACGATGAACAGGCGAATTCTGTTGCAAATGAATTGCGTATGGATTATTATGATGCAGTGACGGATTATCGGTTTTCGTATTTGCGGGAAAGTCGGAGAAATATCAAGTCACAATTGCAGGAATTTTCGGTTGATAATTTTGTAAAGGAATTTATTGAACATTTAGCGACATTATGATATGAGAGAGAGGACAATCACATGGAATTGTGGGATATTTACGATGAAAAGAAAGAACGTACCGGAAGAACAATGAAACGCAATGACTGGCATATGAAACCGGGAGAGTATCATCTTACGGTGCTTGGTGTTATTCAGCATACAGACGGAAGATTTCTGATTACGAAGCGTGTTATGACAAAGGCTTGGGCACCGGGCTGGTGGGAAGTATCCGGTGGTGCGGCACAGGCAGGCGAAGATTCGGCTGATGCTGTAAAAAGAGAAATTTTGGAAGAGACAGGACTTGATGTGTCAAGCTTTGAAGGTGGATATCTTTTTTCGTATAAACGTGAGAATCCAAAGGAAGGCGATAATTATTTTGTAGACATCTATCGTTTCCGTGGGGATTTCACGGAAGATGATTTGCACCTTCAGGAAGCAGAGACCGATGGATATATGCTTGCAACGCTTGAGGAAATTCAAGAATTTGCGAAGAAGGGTATTTTCCTTCACTATGACAGTATGAAGGAAGCGTTTATGGCTTGATGAGAATTTGGTCATATAATATAGAAGAAACACGATTTTAAATTTCTTTTTGCTTTTTGTAAATGAGGGCAATCTATATGGAAGTAACAAGAGAACTTACTTTGGCTTTCGAAGGCGATGTAAAAAAGTCATTTTGAGTAATCCGGTTGATAACACAATTGAATATAAGAAGATTGAAATTTTGCCGTCAACCGTCAAAGGCAAGACTTGCTATCAGGTTTGTCGATATACGAAGACACAAGTGTTTCAAAAAAATGTTTCGCAAGAACAGCTGCTTGCGGTTGTACAGATGTATTTCCCGCAAGAGTATGAGCAGCTCCATATATTTGTTGACGAGCAGGATATTAGTCTGCGCATGACAAAGAAGGGAAAGCTTCTTAAGAATATAAACAAAAAGATAACTGTTGCGAAAGAAAGACAACCATCTCATAACCGAAAGAAAAATTACCTATTAGAAGAGGGATGTATGATTCCGCCTCTTATTGATATGGGTGTGTTTACGAAGGATGGCAAAGTCGTTCGTTCAATGTATGACAAGTATAAGCAGATTAATCGGTTTATTGAACTCGTTGATGATTTGCTTAAGGATGAGAAGAAAGAGCTTCTTCATATTATAGATTTTGGCTGTGAAAAATCATATCTCACGTTTATTCTTTACTATTATTTAGTAGAGCTTAAACATAAGAAGGTTGAAATTATCGGTTTGGACCTGAAAGCGGATGTGATTAAAAAATGTAACGAAGCGGCGAAGAAGTACGGATACACCGGCATTCATTTTGAACTTGGCGATATTAACGGATATAAGACTGATACTCCGATTGATATGGTCGTGAGCCTGCATGCCTGCGATACGGCTACAGATTTTGCGTTATTTAATGCGGTAAGCTGGAATGCAAAATATATTATGTCTGTGCCATGCTGTCAGCATGAAGTGAACGGACAGATTCAGAGTGAAATTTTTGCGCCCGTTATGCGTCACGGTATCTTGAAAGATCGGATGTCGGCGATTGTGACAGATGCCATTCGCGGGAACATGCTTGAGTATCGAGGCTATAAAACACAGATTATTGAGTTTGTTGATATGGCACATTCGCCAAAGAACTTACTTATTCGAGCAGTGAAAACAAATGTAAGCCGGGAAAAACGTGACAAAGCAATCAAAGAAGCGCGGGATTTGTGTGAGAGTTTGCATATAGAACCTTCTATATATAAATTATTGAAATAGTATTCTTACGGGGGGAAAAAGGAAAATGAATGAAGAAACAAAGAATGATGAAAAAAATCTGTTTGAAGACTTTGATGTACAGGAGCCATATGTAATCAAAGAAACAAAAGTGTCACCGGTCGACAAACAACAACGCAAGGAAATTGGATTAAAACTTGCATTTGCGGGTATAGGATCAGTTTTGTTTTTCGTATTGTTTCTGTTTTTCTTTGCTGTTAATGCCAGGTTTGTTTTTGGAGGAGAACCACAGGATGTTATGCAGGCAATCGAAAATGGAGAGTTTGTGAAGGACGAACATGTAACGGTAAATGTCAACGCAGTCCTAGAAAACTATGCCTTCACAAAGCATCGTATCAATGGCATTATTCCGATAGGAACGGATCAGCATTATATGATACGATTAGAAAATAATGCGATTGTCAGCTTGAAGGTAAAAAATAAGAGGATAATTCATAAGCTTGATGATATTCAGGAAAAAACGTGGGATTGCATGAATGGTTATAGTAAGACTTTACCGACCGGTGTTAAAATACAGGGGCGCATTTCGACGATTCATCCCGAAGTCGAGGGGTATTACTCGACCGTTCTCTCGTTTTTGGGATTATCGGATAGCGATATTCCGATATATTATGTCGAAATCGATACGACGGAGACAAAAGGAAAAGCGATAGTTGAGATACTCCTTTTGTTTGCGTTAAGTGTTGCTTGTGTATTCTCTGCACTTCAGCTTTACAAAAAAATGAAACAATCGAAATAACATACGAAGCATGATTCGTAAATGCGTCGAAATAATGCTTAGAAAATAATTAAAAAAACTCTTGCATTCTATTGACGGATGGTCTATAATAACTCTTGCTGTGACATTGATAGCGTGGAAGCGGAGGTTGCCGCAACCGCAGAATGAGCGGGTTCGCGGGTTTTTCGTGGAGCGAATGTCAATTAAAAATAACTGGCGACAAGTCACTGTACCAAATAACCATCCGTCAAGGGAACGGAGATGACGTGTGAAAATCCGAATGAGTTGCGTTAGGACACACACGGGAAAGTTGTACAGTCACCACTTGTCGTACTACAAAAAGTGCGAAAAGGAGGCGGCTTTTTTTATGGCAAGTCAAATTATGAGAATCACATTGAAGGCGTACGATCACAAGTTAATCGATCAGGCTGCAAAGCAGATTATCGAAACTGCAAAGAGTACAGGAGCAAAGGTTAGTGGACCGGTTCCAATGCCTACAAAGGTTGAGAAGGTAACAATCCTTCGAGCTGTTCATAAGTATAAGGATTCCAGAGAGCAGTTCGAGCAGAGAACTCACAAGAGACTCATTGACGTCATTGCACCATCACAGAAGACAATTGAAGCTCTTCAGAAGGTTGATATGTCAGCTGGTGTATATGTAGACGTTAAGATGAAATAATTCATCAAACACATTTAATAAGTAAATAGCAGTACCTAATTACAATCTTCGGATTGAATTTAGTATGATTGCCGGGTGCAATCCGCTGTGAATTAAAATTAGGAGGAAGTTTTCACAATGAAGAAAGCAATTTTAGCAACAAAAGTCGGAATGACTCAAATCTTCAATGAAGATGGTGTGTTAACACCTGTAACAGTTTTGGAAGCTGGTCCTTGTGTAGTAACACAGGTTAAGACAGCTGAGAACGATGGTTATGAAGCAATTCAGGTAGGTTTCGCTGAGAAGAAGGAAAGAGTTACAACAAAAGATGTTTCCGGAAAGAAAGTAATCAGAAACCCACATGGCGCTGGTAAGGCAGAGGCTGGTCACTTCAAGAAGGCCGGTACAACACCTAAGAGATTCGTTAGAGAGTTCAGAGTAGAGAACGTAGCTGACTACAACGCAGGCGACGAAATCTTAGCTTCTATCTTTGAAGAAGGTGACAAGATTGATGTTACTGCTAAGTCAAAGGGTAAAGGATATGCAGGTGGTCTTAAGAGATACGGCATGAAGTCAGGCCCTTCAGCTCACGGTTCAAAGTATCATCGTCATGCAGGTTCCAATGGTTCTGCAACAACACCTGGTAGAGTGTTTAAGGGCAAGAAGATGCCTGGTCATAAGGGTGCTGTAAGAGTAACAGTTCAGAACCTTGAGATTGTTAAGATAGATGTAGAAAACAATGTTATCTTGGTAAAGGGTGCCGTTCCTGGACCAAAGAAATCATTAGTAATGATTAAGGAGACAGTAAAGGTTGGCAAATAAGCCGGTCTTTCAGGAAGGAGGAACATTAGATGGCAACAGTAGCAGTTTATAACATCGAAGGAAAAGAAGTAGATAAGCTTGAGCTTAACGATAACGTTTTCGGTGTAGAAATAAATGAGCATTTAGTACATTTGGCAGTAGTAAGCCAGTTAGCTAACCGTCGTCAGGGTACACAGAGTGCAAAAACACGTTCTGAAGTATCAGGTGGCGGAAGAAAGCCTTGGAGACAGAAGGGAACAGGTCATGCAAGACAGGGTTCTACAAGATCTCCACAGTGGACAGGTGGT
>CALYVE010000173.1 GCA_945492935.1 uncultured Lachnospiraceae bacterium | reverse complement strand
TTGAAGACTCGGCATTTGAAGACTCGGCATTTGAAGACTCGGCATTTGAAGACTCAGCATTTGAAGACTCAGCATTTGAAGACTCGGCATTTGAAGATTCTGCGTTCGGAGATTCTGCGTTTGGAGATTCTGCATTTTCACAGGATACAACCTTTGAGCAGGAGACAAAAGCGCTACAGGAAGCAGGACTTACACCGGAAGAGCAATTGGCACGTATTCAGGCAGAGACAAGAGCCCAATTGGCAGCCGAAGAGGCTGCAAAGGCACAACAGATAGCAGCAACAACACAACAGACTGCTATGACAACTACGGCTGAAGATTCGGCATTTGGAGATTCGGCATTTGGAGATTCGGCATTTGAAGATTCCACATTTGGAGATTCGGCATTTGATTCTGTGACATCCGGTCAGGAGGATGTGGAGGTGGCAACGGTTGGAACGGCTAACGATGACGTTTCAGAGACCGTGCAGGAGACAGCTGTGAATACAACACAGGAAGAAGTGCTTACGCCGGAGGAAGAACTGGCCCGCGTTCAAAGAGAAAAAGCGAGAGAACAGTTGGCACGCATTCAGGCAGAGACAAGAGCGCAGTTGGCTCGCCAGGAAGCTGAAAAAGCAAGATTGCAACAGCAGGCTGAACAAACAGAAGATTTGGACCATGATGATTCGCAGGTTCCGTCAGCCCAGGCAAAGACTGTTAAGGCTGTGCCTTTGACAATCGAGGATTCTGCAACCGGTATGATTGACGTTGCTGCGGGGGTCACAGGAATGATTTCTGACGCGGCAGGAGCTACAACAGGTATGGCAGGAGCTGCAGCGGGGGCTGCGGGCATGACCGCCGGTGCTGTCAAAACTGCGACAGGTATGGCTGACACAGTAGCCGTTACCTCTGCAAGTGTGATTGGAGCAACTGCAGGAGCTACAGCCGATACCATTGCAAAGACGAAGAAGTCATCTAAAAAAACAGAGTTTAAGCCGGCACCGTCAGGAGCACCAAGTACAGATCGATTCTATTGGTATAACAAGAATGATGTTGCTGCAAAGCCATCTTATAAGACAGAGGAAATGTACCATCATTATTTTGAAAAAGCAGAAGAAGTTATCGAAGATTTGTTAGTAGAAATGTATGATTGTGCACTTGTCCGTACAGAAGAAATTCGATATATTGCATACGGTATTGCACCGAGAGCGGTATCGATGAAAGAAATATTAGCATCCGGAAATGCACATTACAATTCACAGGCAAGACAGAAGGAACCATCAACGCAGGATTTGATAAAAATCTATGAGAAGTGGTGTGGCTATGTAGAGAAGCTCTTTGGTATTGTCGAATTCCATGCAGATTCCTATACGGTTGATCAGATTCATTCAATGTTATGTGAATTTGGTAAGAGTGATGTGGATATACTTATTGAAGGTATGTAATACCTTTGGAGGGAATCATGGAATTATATAGGCCAACAATAGAACGATTGGATGAATTGTATTCATACTTGAAGCATAACAGGTTCTATGGATGTCAACTTTCATTAGCAAATGTTGTCTTTTGGTCGGAACATTATAATACGTATTATACAACAATTGCAGATATGCTTGTCTTTTGCCATACAGAAGACGGTAAGCCGAACGCATTTACGTTTCCGGTAGGAGATGGAGATGCCAGGGCGGCTTTTGATGCAATCGTTTCGTACTTTGAGAAAGAAGATTTGCCGGTCACGTTTTATTTAGTAGAAAAAGAAATGTTTGAGCAAATCGAAGCCTGGTATCCGGGCAAATATGTATTAGCGTACGACCGTGATGATGCAGATTATTTGTATGAACCGGAGGCACTTGCAACGCTCAAGGGCAAGAAGCTTCATGCAAAACGGAATCACATAAACCGGTTTCTTGAAAACTGTCCAAATTATCAATATGAGGAAGTGACAGACGAAAATGCCGCGGAGTGTTTGGAATTGGCGCGGTATTGGATAGATGAAAAACAAAAAACAAGTGAAGAAGCGGATGAAAATGATTATCTGCATGAGTATCATGCAATTGAAGTCGCTTTGTATAATCGGGATAAACTTTTTGTACAGGGGGCGCTCTTACGTGTGGAAGGCAAGGTAGTCGCATTTACGTTAGGAAGTCCGATTAACGACAAAGTATTTGATGTACATTTTGAAAAGGCATATGCAGACATACAGGGTGCGTATACGATGATAAACCGCGAATTTGTTCGACACAGTCTGATGGGATATCAGTATATTAATCGGGAAGAAGACCTTGGGATTGACGGACTTCGGAGTGCAAAGCTCTCTTATCATCCGATACAGTTAGTAGAAAAAGGTACCGTTACAACGAAATAAAAATATTATAAACAAAAATACCCTCTTTACCTTTGGAATCTGAGGAGACTCCTCAAGTCGGTAAGGAGGGTATTTTTGTGTCCTTTAAAGTATTTTAGGCATCTTCGGAAGACGCATCCAATGTGCCCATGTATATTGTAAGAATGGTGCATAACACAAAGAATATAATGCCAAGAATAATTTGCAAAGCGTCAATATGCCGGAATCCGTATTCCTGATGCACCTTGTAAAAAATACAAAGAGGCGAAATAACAATCAAACCCAAAATGGCACTAAAGGTCGCAGATGAGTAGTGCTCAAATAGCCATTTTATGAGTTTTGAAATAAAGAAAATACCGATTATACAACCAATGGCAAACGGAGCAAGTATGATTGCCTGTTCCATAAAGGCTTTAATATCTACATTTTTAAGTGCAGTAATGCAATCCTTTACCGCTGTTATGACACCGAAATAGTAGCCGAGAATCATAAGAACGAGGGAACCGCTTACACCGGGAATAATCATAGTTGCTGCGGCGATTATACCGATAAAAAACATAATGATAAGCGTTGATGGTGAAACGGAAAGCAAGGAACCGCTTTCTTCATTTCCGTTTATGAATGGCATAATTGCTGCAATTGTCGCAAAAACAATAAAAAGAATGATGTTGACAGAAAAGGATTTTGTTTTGTCCTTCTTGTATCCTTCTTTCAAATTGCCCCAAAGCATAGGTATGCCGCCGAGAATGAGGCCGGTAAAGGCGCAGGATGCGATAAATGGCTGGTTTGTAAACAGCCAGGGAATAATCATCGTAAAACCAACAACACCAAGGACCATACCGAGGGCAATCGGAAGCAAGATTTTGATACTATTCTTAAAATCCTTGAACAAATTTGAGATGGCGGAGAGAAGCTTATCATAAATTCCGAATGAAACAGCCATGGTTCCTCCGCTAACGCCCGGGATGACATTTGCAATCCCAACAAAAACACCTTTGATTAAATCGACAATAAATTTCATGGATACCTCTCTTTTTTCGTTGAACAGTATCAGAAGGACAGGAAGAAATTGCCCGGTTGCATACCCTTCGTACAACGAGGTTGCGGTATGATACTGTAATATAATATGCACATGGACAATATTTTGTGTGTGCATGATGTATTATATACGTGAATGTTAAAAATATCAATTATCTTGTAACAATTATATTTTGGTGTTATACTATATCTTGATTTATTATGAATAAAAATGCCGGTTTATGCAATGGAGTGTACGAAATGAAAAAAACAATATTTTATATAATGCTGCTTGCGATGTTGATTTGCTGTTGCGCATGTGGCAAAAAGAAAAAAGAAATTAAGCTTGCTACAAAATCCGATGCGGATGTCGGAACGCCGACGGATGCCGCGGAGGCGGAGCCGGATCTGGAAAAGGATGAAGACGGATTTTATATTGAGCGTAGCTATGTTACTGTTACGGCGGAGCTTGCCAATGTACTTATCTCGCCGGATGAGACATCGCCGATTTTCCGATATTTATCAAAGGGCGAGATGGTTGAGACAAACGGATTTAATGACAAGTTTTACCGTATTAATATAGATGCTACGAATTTTTATGTCAGCAAGGAACAGGTTGCAGTTATGGAAAACTCGTTTGGTGATGGCGGAAACGGAAATACGCTTGCAAAGAAAATTGTAATTGATCCATGTAATCAGCTTGTGGCCAATACAACAATGGAGCCTGTCGGACCAAACAGCAATCAGACAAAGCAGGGTGTTTCGGCCGGTTCTGTCGGTGGTTTATATGGTACGAGGGAGGCACGAATCAAGCTGGGTTATGCCGTTGCTCTTCGCACTGAACTTCAGGCAAGAGGTTATCAGGTACTCTTGACACGTGACAGCGAGGAGGCAGATATTACAAATAAACAGCGTGCGGAGATGGCCAATGCATCCGGCGCAACGGTTTGGATTCGAATTGGGGTATGTGAGAGTACGGATTCCGAGATGACAGGTGTTATGGCACAGTGTATATCCGAAAAAAATCCATATCATAGTGAGTTATACCGTGATAGTCATGCGCTTGCGACGAGAGTATTACAGGGGATTACGAATAATATAGAAATAACAAATCATGGAATTTATGAAAATGATCAGATGGTTGCATTTAACTGGAGTGAAATACCGGTTATTTCCATTGATATTGGATTTATGAGTAATGCAACAGATGAGGCAAACCTTGTGACAGATTGGTACAAAGAAACAATGGTCAAAGGGATTGCGGACGGACTTGATTACTATTTCCAATAATAGGAGGTTGATGATG
>CALYVE010000172.1 GCA_945492935.1 uncultured Lachnospiraceae bacterium | reverse complement strand
GGTTTTGCAGGCTTATTTTCATCCTTAATTTGAAAATCTGTTTCTGTCTGTTTTCTGGCAGTCTCAAAAGGCTCATACGGACGCACCCTTGAAGTATCTTTTGCTTTATCAGACAAATGATTACGCCTGTCCTCGCTTGTGTTCGGAGTTTCCTTGATTATGAGGTCTCTTTGTAACAAGCTTTCGCGTACGGCCTTTGAAACAATCTCAAAGAGCTTTCTTTCATTGTTGTATTTGAATTCCATTTTTGTCGGATGAACGTTTACGTCTGTATCATTTGCAGCAAGCTCGATAAAAAGAACCGTAAACGGGAATTTATGCTGCATGACAAATGTCTTATAGCCTTCTTCAATGGCTCGATTCACCGTATTACTCTTAATATATCGTTTATTGACAAAATAATTTTCAAAGCCTCTGTTTCCTCTTGAAATAAACGGTTTTCCAATAAATCCTGAAAGTTTTATGTCATCTTCTTCATAATTGACAGGGATTAAATTGCTGGTGATATCTTTTCCGAATAATTGATATATAACATCCTTTAAGCTTCCGTTTCCGCTTGTATCAAGTTTTGTCTGGCCATTCATAATTAACTTGAAGGAAATCTCAGGATGCGACAAAGCAATTTTTTGCACCAGATCATAAATATAGGAACCTTCTGTCATGGCACTCTTCAAAAACTTCTTACGGGCCGGTGTGTTATAAAACAAATTGCGTACAACAATTGTTGTACCGTTCGGAACGCCAACCTCTGTATAGGATACTTCGTTTCCGCCGTGAATCTCATAACGCACGCCGATTAATGCTTCTTTTGTCTTTGTAATCATTTCTGTCTGCGAAACAGCCGCAATTGTAGACAGTGCCTCTCCGCGAAAACCAAGTGACATAATGTTATCAAGGTCTTCTACTTTAGTGATTTTACTTGTCGAATGACGTAAATAGGCTGTTTTAACTTCATCACTATTAATTCCGCATCCATTATCTGTTACGCGCATCATATTAAGACCGCCGTCTTTTATTTCGATTGTAATGGCGGTAGAACGTGCATCAATTGAATTTTCAAGAAGCTCCTTTATGACTGACATCGGACGTTCAATCACCTCACCGGCAGCGATTTTATCGATTGTAGCTTTGTCTAAAAGTTTAATCATTCTGCAATCTCTCCTTTAATTCCTGCAAATAAAGCATCGCCTTCATCGGTGTCATATTGTTCAAATCCATCGTTTTAAGTTCGTTTGCTATAGTCATTTCAACCGGTGAAGAAAACAAAGAAAGCTGATCATATTCCGGATTGGTCTTTTCTTTCTTCTCATTCATCTTTATTTCTTTTGCTTTTCCGGCAATATCAGAATCAATAAGCTGCGACAAAATCTCTCCTGCTCGGTTTAAGACGCGGTCAGGAACACCTGCAAGTCTTGCAACCTGTATACCATAGCTTCGATCTGCACCGCCGCGTATGATTTTGCGAAGGAAAACAATATTATCACCATCCTCCTTAACGGATATGCAATAATTATTTACAGATGATAATTTACCTTCTAATTCCGTCAGCTCATGATAATGTGTTGCAAATAATGTCTTAGCGCCTAATATTTCTTTATCAGCAATATATTCAACGACTGCCCATGCAATGGAAAGTCCGTCGAAGGTAGACGTTCCGCGACCAATTTCGTCAAGAATAATCAGACTGTTTTTTGTTGCATTACGCAAAATATTGGCAACCTCATTCATTTCAATCATAAAAGTCGACTGACCGCTTGCCAAATCATCGGAAGCACCGACACGCGTAAATATGCGGTCACAAAGTCCAATATTTGCATAGCTTGCAGGTACAAACGAACCAATCTGAGCCATAAGAACAATCAGTGCAGTCTGACGCATGTATGTTGATTTTCCGGCCATATTCGGACCTGTAATAATCGAAATACGGCTTTCCACGTTATTTAAGTATGTATCATTTTCTACAAAAGTTCCTCCCTGAACAACACGCTCAACAACCGGATGTCTGCCATCCTTAATATCAATTATTCCTTCACTGTTAATCAACGGACGTACGAAATGATATTTTTGAGCAACATATGACAGTGATGCAAGTGCATCGATTTCGGCAATATAATGCGCTGTTTTTTGCACACGAAGTAAGGCTTCTCCAATCTGATCACGCAAAGCTACATATGTTTCGTATTCCAGGGCATATAATCGGTCTTCCGCCCCTAAAATTGTATTCGATAATTCTTCAAGCTCGTCTGTTGTATAACGCTCGGCATTTGCAAGAGTCTGCTTACGAATAAAGTAATCCGGCACCATATCCTTAAACGAATTTGTTACTTCAAAATAATAATCAAATACTTTATTGTATTTAATCTTAAGACCTTTAATTCCGGTCTTAATCCGCTCCTTTTCTTCAAGCTCGGCAAGCCAGCTCTTACACTCTGTCTTTGCAGATTTCAAACGGTCAATTTCCTCGAGATATCCCGCCTTAAAGATTCCGCCTTCCTTGATCGCAATCGGCGGTTCTTCTTCAATTGCAGCATCCAGCAATTCATACAAATCCTCTAGCGTGTCAATATCTTCGCTGATTTGTTCAAAACGATCAGATTTTATAGTACGGAGCAAATTTACAATATCCGGTAAATAGTGAATCGAATTTTTGAAGGCAAGCAAATCTCTCGGATTTGCTGTTTTGATGGAAATCCGAGTCATTAACCGCTCTAAATCATAAATTGTATTTAAGTATTCGCGCAATTCTTCGCGAGAAATCATATTATCATTTAATGCTTCAATACAATCGTAACGCATATTGATTGCCTCAGCATTCACAAGCGGTTGCTCAATATACTCACGCAGCTTACGGGCGCCCATAGCAGTCTTTGTATGATCCAATACCCAAAGTAATGAACCCTTTTTTTGTTTGTCACGAAGCGTCTCCGTAAGTTCAAGATTACGTCTGGTTGCTGTATCAAGAAGCATATAGGAATCGACAGAATAAAGCTCTAAATGATTAATATGGCGCAGACTGTTCATTTGTGTATCGTACAAATACTGAAGCATTGCACCTGTAGATACAACAAGTTCGCTATAATCCTTGATTCCAAGTCCTTCCAGACTCACAACATGAAAATGCCTTTGTAAAACTCGTGCAGCACTTTCATAATCGAAATAATGCTCCGGAGCCTCTGACATCGAAATGTTTAATTTATCAGCTGTATAGCTAATATCAATACCGGATGACAAAAACGTATCCTGATATAATATTTCAGAAGGTTGATATTTATTGATTTCATCTAATAATTTCTCGGTTGTAGATACACGACATGTCTTAAATATACCGGTCGATATATCTGCAACGGAAACTCCATAAACAAAATTATAATAGGATATACACATCAGGTAATTATTTTTTGACTCGTCCAGATTTTCCGAAGACATATTCGTTCCCGGAGTAACAATACGTATTACCTCGCGCTTTACAAGACCTTTTGCGAGCTTCGGATCCTCCACCTGCTCGCCGATTGCAACCTTATAACCCTTTTCAACAAGTCTGTTAATATAAATATCTGCAGCATGATAAGGAATTCCGCACATTGGTGCACGCTCCTCCATACCGCAATCTTTTCCTGTCAGTGTAAGCTCTAATTCTTTCGAAGCAAGCAGTGCATCCTCGAAAAACATCTCATAAAAATCGCCCAACCGATAAAACAAGATGCAATCCTTATATTGTTCTTTTGTTTGTACATATTGCTCCATCATCGGTGATAATTTAGCCATAATTTACCTCTTCTTTTAAACTTTTGTTCCAAGGAAATAAAATCCTTTACACTCTTCTAATTTTACTGTAACGATTTGTCCAATCAGGCTTACATCCCCCGGAAAATGTACAGTAACATTTTCTTCTGTTCTTCCCGTAACAAAGCTTGAATCATGCGAGTTTTGTTCTTCTACTAAAACCTTTTGAACCGTACCCGCAAAGCGCATTGTACGTTTGTTCGAAATCTCGTTAACGAGTGTAAGTAAACGATTAAAACGATCCTTTATAACATCCTCAGGTATTTGGTTCTCCATCTTAGCGGCAGGTGTGTTCGTACGCTTGGAATAAATAAATGTGAAAGCCTGATCAAAACCGACCTTCTCAACAACATCCATAGTGTCCAAAAAATCCTCTTCCGTTTCACCCGGAAAACCGACCATAATATCGGTCGAAAGTGAAATATCCGGTATTGCTGCACGAATTTTATCAACAAGTGCAAGATATTGTTCTTTTGTATAACGACGATTCATCTTTTCCAGCACAGCTGTTGAACCGGACTGGAACGGCAAATGTAAATAATTACAAATCTTTGGTTCCTTTGCCATAACGAAAATTAGCTCGTCCGACAAATCCTTTGGATGACTTGTCATAAAACGAATACGCTCTAACCCGTCGATTTTGCAAATTCTCTCAAGCAGTTGCGGAAAGCTGATCAATCGATCATTCAAAAGTTCATTTATCTTTCCGTCGGAATAATCAAACATTTTCCCATAGGAATTTACATTTTGACCTAAAAGCATTATTTCTTTTACGCCGGATGCAACCTTTTGTTTGATTTCGTCAATGATTTCTTCCGGCATACGACTTTTCTCACGCCCTCTGACATATGGCACAATACAATAA
>CALYVE010000171.1 GCA_945492935.1 uncultured Lachnospiraceae bacterium | reverse complement strand
TTGTTCATATGTATATCCATTTCCTTTTGTTATTTTGCTGCTTTCTTTCGCTTTGCGGTCATGTGAATAACGAAAAAGCCAAGAGCAGACAAACCGGCTCCTATCAAAAACAAAACCGCTTTCTCAAATGCATAAAATCGAAACGTGATAAGAATCGGAAACGTTCTTGCAAACTGTATCGGATAAAAGGATGAAATTACCGCAATGCTGTTATTTATTGCATGCATAAGCATACCCGGCAGAATGCTTCCCGACACTTGTGCCACATAGCAAATAGCAAGGCCAAGCATCGCTGTTGTAAAAAACTTGACAATGCTCATATGAAAAGCACCAAATACGGCAGCCGAAAGAATAATTGCAGAAACAGTCTTCATTCTTGCAGAAAGCGCACTTTGAACAAATCCCCTAAACATAAGTTCCTCGCATATTGCCGGAAGAATAGCAATCAGAAGCAGACTTACAAAAAAGCTCTGTCCGCCAACAACACTGATTGTCTGTGTTGCCTTCGCCGAACTTTCAGGGAAGAGTCCGGAAGTAAAATCGGTCACCAGAATGCCTAGGATAATCGTACCAAAAATCAATAAGATTGCACCGGCAATCATCCATCCGTTACAGACTTTCAATCGAAAGGTCTTTTTAAAATCACGTTTGGAATACCACACCGCCAAAATCGGAAGTGCCGCTATAATAAGCTGCGTCACAATCAAGCCAAGTATGGAATTGCTCAATGTCAGGCTACCACCGATATAAATAATGGCAACTGCAACTACGGCAAGCACAAGCCACATATCACTGACTGTGGGAACGCCTCCTTTTATCATATTGGAACGACGTTCAAATATCTGAACACCGGATGCACGATCCCCAAATAAGATTGCTTCACTGCTATAAATCTTGCCAAGCAGCATAATCGTCAGCATACCATAAATGACATTGGATACAAGTACAATAATGATGATTCCCATGTTTATTTTAAAGGCCAGCAAATCCCGAATCAACAAACAAATATTAGCAACCGGCACGAGTGCCATATTATTTGTAAGCTTCACATTCGGCAAAAAAGCAACAAAGGATGCAAACATAACAAGAAGCATAAGCGGTGTCAGATAATTGTTCGCTTCCTTGTAGCTCTTTGCAAAGGCACTAAAGCACATGGAAATTGCACTGATAAACACGGCAAATGCAAACACGCACAACACACCAACGAGAATCGCAGGTATGAATTTTTCGAGATGTATTGAAGTGCTATCCTCACTCACCTTTTCGACCATATTGTACATATAGGCACCGACGCCACACATCGCAACAATATTTAAAAATGCTGACACAATACCAATCGTAGCAACCGTAAGAAACTTGCTGATAATAAGCTCATGATTTGAAACCGGCAACGTAAGTACAGTCTCCAATGTTCCTCTTTCGCGCTCGCCCGCAGTCGTATCAATTGCAGGATACATCGTTCCAAGCAACAAGCTCACAACAAGCATAAAAGGCAAAACCGTACCAAGAATACTGCCGGCTGAAGCCTCTTTGCTGGCCTGATCAACAGCTGTAATGCCAATCGGCTCCAAAATATAATCTGTATCCAAACCTGCGTCTTCTATACGTTCCACGGTAAGACCTGCACTGTAACGTTCAAACAGCCTTACAATCAAATCGCCTGCATAGCTTGAATTTGTTACAGACGATAAATAATGGATCTGATACATTATTTTACCGTCAACTTCATCTGCAGTCACATAAACATCGATTTCTTCATTTAACAAGGCGGCTTCCGGGTCTTTTGCATGGCAAAGCTTAAGGGAGTTGCCATCTTCTTTTGCCGCCCTCGCAAGCGTAGTAAAAAGATCCCCATCCAAAGACATATTCATTGCCTCGAATTGAACCCGGTATGTACGTGTTTCCATATCTGTCGAAACACGTGACATCACCTGCATGCCAAGAATAAACATTAACGGATAAAGCACAAGTGGTACGACAAGCATCATAAGAACCGTCTTTTTATCACGAAGGACATCCAGCATTTCTTTTTTGTATAAGTTCTTAATTACCTTCGAGCGCATACTACACCTCCCCATTCATAAGAACGCGAAAGATTTCGCGCAGATTACTGCCGCCTGTCATATCACGCAGTTCATCGAGACTTCCCTGTGCAACAATCCGTCCGCAATCAAGCAACACAATACGGTCACAAAGCTGCTCCGCCTCTTCCATGTAATGCGTAGAATACAAAATAGCTTTTCGGTTTGCTTTCTCCTGCTTCATGAACTCAATAATTGCATTGCTGCTAATAATGTCAAGACCAAGTGTCGGTTCATCAAAAATGTAATATGCCGGACTGTGAATCAGGCATCTGGAAATCGATGCACGTTGCGTCTGTCCGGTCGATAATTTTTCAATGCGATTATCGATAAATTGATTCATATCAAGTACAGATGAAATCTGTTCAATACGTGTCTCTATTTCGCTTTCTTTCATGTCATAAACATTCCCGATAATAGTAAGCAGTTCACGAACAGAAAGGCGACCATAAAGCTTCGTATTATTCGATAAATAGCCAATTCGGCTCTTTATCTCTCGCTCATCTGCAATCGGCATATCGTTCTCCAGAAGCAAAACTTGTCCGGAGGTTGGACGCATAAGCTTGCCCAACATACGAAGAAGTGTCGTTTTTCCCGCGCCGTTCGGACCTAATACTCCGACAATTTCTCCCGGTGCCAAAGCAAGTGACACATCATCCACCGCTTTAAATATCGTTTTACGGTTATGCTTCTCGTTTTTTTCGAATTCTTTAATTAAGTGCTCCGCCTTTAACATATTATCTCCCATTTATGTTACAGTTTTGTATCATACTCTTCATTGCCAAGTTTAATACGCAAGACTCTCTGATTCAAAGATACTCTGTTGTACCAAAGCCCAATACGGGTCTTTAGCTTGAATCCTTTTAATTTGCACAGACATTTTGCGACCGGCTCATCAGAGAGAACGCGGAATTCTGTACGCCAGTCACTAAACATTTTTCCTTCATCATTTACATAAAGAATCTTTTTCCGTCGATTCAAAAGCTTCTTTTCATTCTTCCGATTGAACAGGAACGTAGAACCGTTTGTCGTCGATGACAAAACGATTTCAGCACCCGGAAACCGTTTCCATATTCGGAACACAAGATCATGCACCTGATGCTTATACATATAGGAAAAAGAATCATCGCATACAAAAATAATACCCTTCTTCCGAACACATTCTATACTGTCTACCCATGAAAAATCGTTTAAAGCACGTGAAATGGTCTTCTCTCGATCCTGCACACCGTATATTGATCTGCGTACCGACATAATATTGTGCGCATCCACGCTGTACCAATGAACGCGTCCATTGTCAAGACGTCTGAACATACTGCTTAATCGACACCCAAAATGAACAACTGTACAATTCGGAAATTGTAATAAATATTTGCGAACGACATTGTCGATTGTAGCCTGCGTTGCAGCAAGCATAACATCCTCATACTCAGAGCGATTCGACCACTCTCCTTCGAATTTGATTCCATGTTCATATATAAATTTAGAAGCCCATGGATCGCTAATGACGTCAGGATGACGCTTTGTCCAATCCGAGAGTACCTTCAAAGGATATAATCTCCGAATGGAGTTTTCGTATGTATGATTAATTATGTCAACCAAATAGCGATATGCATTTTTTTGTGTTTCCGTTTCGGAATGAATCATAAAATTATGCGTCTCGTCTTCAAATTCAAAGTATCTTACATTGAGACCTTGTAATTTTGCCTTTTTGCAGAAATTCGTCGCATAAGGTGCATACATATCCGCATTGCCCGATAATACAGCCACATCATCGCACAAATCCGTGTAATCCTCATAAAACGGACTTGTATATTCTGTTCTTGCAACATAATCCTTAACCCAATAGGTATTCAGATATTCTTTCAGCTCAAAGCTGTAAAAATAATTCGTCTCTCTGTCCATGTTGTAGAGAATTTCTTTTTCGATATTGCGATCAAAAAATTCTGTATCAAGTAAAGGTGAAAGTAAAATCATCTGTTCCGGCTTTCGAAGACCATTTTTCCATGCCAAAATCGAAAGCGAAAGTGCAAGTCCTGCGCCCGAAGAATCACCCATCAATATGACCCGATCCACATCATAGCTTCTCGTCGCATCAATATACATGCGCTGAAGCATCTGAAATACATCTCTGCAATAAAAGGTCGGTGCCAGCGGATAGTATGGTACAAACAGTCCGCAACCGGTGTCTGTTGCAAGCTTTACAAGGAAGCTCCAATGTTCCGGCGTTATATTTTCCGACATACTTCCCCCACCATAAATATATACAATGTAGGTTCCGTTGAATGATTGTTTCGGAACCAAACGATAATAGTCAAAGCCATCCGCTTTCAGCTTCGTCAGGTCAAAGAGTTCGCCATCACCTGCCGGTAGCGGATTCGTAAAATTCGCATGCATCGCAATTGCACGTTCTTTGATTTGTTCTCTATTCAGTTTGCGCAATTGTTCGATTTCCTGTGATGTCATATTTTTCTCCTAAACGTAGTTAATCTATTATATCAAAAATCAAATTAAAATAAAAGAAAAAATGCCGAAAACACATCTGTCTCCGGGAATCTCCGCATTATATCCGTCTGCACGACGG
>CALYVE010000170.1 GCA_945492935.1 uncultured Lachnospiraceae bacterium | reverse complement strand
TCCCCGTTCCATGACATATATCTATTATTGTAACTTTTTTTAAGGGGCAATGTCAACCAAATACAACGTATGTCAATGTCTTTTTTTCGTTAAAGCACCGTGATATTCCTTCAGCCCGCCAATCGCATTTTTTACCTGATAACCCTTGTCTGCCATAATACGGGCGGCCAGTGTACTGCTTCCTCCGTTTTCGCAATACAAGAATATCATTTTTCCCTTCGGTAACGTTATATTCCCTCGTTCAATTTCCTCAAGAGGCAGATTGATTGCCATCGGAATGTGACTTTTTGCAAATGCCGAAGGGTCTCGGACATCAACAATGATTCCTCCATAGTTAAGTGCGTCGTTTAAGATATTTCTGATATTTATATTCTGAAAACTCATAAAGCTCCGCCTCCTTTTCTCTTTCTATAAAATATTCAGAATACAGAGAAAATGTGCGTGTTTGCTTTTTTAAGTTTTTTTTCTATAAAAAAAAGCCCCCTCACAATTGAGGGGGTGGGAGAATTCATTTTGAAAATTCGTTCTATCGCTTTTCAGAAATGCTAATAGTTGCAGTTGTCAGAACTGTTCTTGCTGTTGCTCTGGCTGTTCTTGCTGCTGTTTGACTGCTTGTTGTTCTGACTGTTACTTCCGGAATTCATCTGCTTATTACTCTCACTGTAGTTACTTGAATTTGTCTGTTTGTTTGACTGGTTATTACTCTGATTGTTTGATGACATAGAATCATCCTCCTTCTGATTTTGCGGTTTTCCCGCATATCCTTTTTTGTTACATTTGAAGTATAACCAGCTTGCTGTATTTTATTCAGTTCTATGAAATTTTATTTTATCAAATCATCCAGATTTCCGAAGCGATAGCCCTCCTGCTCCAGGTTCGTTAAAACAGTGTCCAACGCATTTGCGTTTGAGGACGATACATTATGCAAAAGAGCGATTGCCCCACAATGGTGATATTTTTTAAAATGGTTAATAACATAGTCCGTGCCCGGCTGGTCGTTTATATCATAATCCTTATATGCCATACTCCAGAACACTGTATGATAGCCAAGATCCTGTGCCAGCATTAAAACACGCGCACTGTATTCGCCACACGGCGGACGGAAGTAAGGATCCATTGCATAACCTGTTGCTTCCTGCATATATTGTGCGCACCCTTCTATTTCATGCACGATTTCCTCATATGAAATTGATGTCATACACGGATGCGAAATCGTATGATTCCCAATATTATGTCCTTCCTCCTTCATGCGTTTTATAAGGTCGATATTATCCCGGATGTATGTCTGTGTCACAAAAAAACACGCCGGCGCCTGATGTTTTTTCAACACATCCAACATCGTTTCGGTAAGGCCGTTATCATAACCACAGTCAAAAGTAAGATAGATTACTTTTTCTCCATGCGCAAAAGCGGTTTCATCCAAATACAGTGCACCGTATTCGTCTAAAGCCAAGGTTTCGTCACACCCGCTTTTTTCATGGTTATCCGCACGTTTTATGTACCAGGCCATTTTGTCATTAGGATAGGAATAATAGACATCCTTTTCCCGCAAATTTCTTTTTATTCGCGAAGTCGTAAGATCCTTTTCTTCCGCCGCATCCGAATATGTAGCCACAATACATTTTGTCTTCTTTTCAGTATTCTTTTCTTTGAATTTTGCGATTCCCGCTCCTGCTAAAAAAGCGGCAAGCAGAATCAATACTACGATGACTTTGTTTCGCATGTTCCAAAAAATTCACGCAAAAAGCGATTTAATTCTTCCCCTGAAGCCTCTTGATTTTCGTCGCGCGGATTGTAAGCAAGTGTTGCCGCGCTTTCCTTTTCCTCGTTCAAATTGCAAGGCTTTGCTATTTTTTCCGTCCCCTCACGTGCATTGCAACGTACCGGACCACATTCTTTTACCTCGCGCGTTCGAAGAGGTGTCAGATTTTCCAGGTAATCTCTTATATTCGCTTTCAAACGTTCCACCTTATTGTTTGTTAAAAATATATTCTCAAGTGCAAGCAAACATGCCCCCACAAGTACACCATTTACAAGAAAGGTCACCATTTCAGGACTTCCTCGCCATCCGGGGTCGTAATACAGAAATGCAGCTGCCATTGCTCCGATTAATACACATGTGCAAAGCTCACCGATTCTTCGCCAAAAGTCAAATGGTTTCCCGAGCAGCCGCATTTTTCGAACTTGTTTTTCCGCGAATGATTTAGAGCTGCCTGTTCGTATCCCGAGATTTTTTCCGTTTTCATATGTCTGTCGCATATATCGCAAATCCTTCTTTTTTGTTGTCGCCATGTTTTCTGATTCACGCAACAAGCATTTTAAGTATGCGTTTGCAATCATCTTTAGAAATAATCCAAGCAGTCCAATCCCCCACAAGACGTAAACTCCATTTCCCATGTTCGCAATACGTTCCAGCATACAAATACCCTCTTTCTTTTTTTCTCGCCAATACCGGCTGATGGAGCGATTATAAAAAACCTGAACTTCAGATTTCAATACCCAATCAGATACAAAAATAGCTGATTTTTCTACACAAAATTGTACTTTTACAGCCCATTAAAATATGTTATACTTACGTTAATATTATGTACATTACATGAATGGAAAGGAGTTCGTCATGACATACAAAACATCAGGAACCTGCTCACAGTCAATTAATTACGATATTGTAGATGGTAAAGTAAAAAACGTAAGCTTCGTTGGCGGATGCAATGGTAACTTAAAGGGAATTTCCAAATTAGTAGAAGGTATGGATGTTGCCGACGTTATTGCCAGGCTCGAAGGTACAACCTGTGGCTTCAAGAACACTTCCTGCCCGGATCAATTGGCAAAAGCCTTAAAGCAATCACTTTAATATCGGTGGAGGCACTATGAAAAAGATCGTTTTAACCGGCGGTGGCACAGCCGGACATGTCACGCCGAATATGGCGCTTATTCCTACTTTAAGACAAAGAGGATACGAAATTCACTACATCGGTTCTTATGACGGCATCGAAAAGAAGCTGATTGAAGAGATGGGCGTTACCTACCATGGTATTTCTACCGGCAAGCTTCGCCGTTACTTCAGCCTCGAGAATTTTACCGATCCGTTTCGTGTAATAAAAGGGCTGTCTCAGGCCAAGAAGCTTATGAAGGAAATCAAACCGGATGTTGTTTTTTCAAAGGGCGGCTTCGTAGCCGTTCCCGTCGTTCTTGCGGCAAGCTCCAAAAAGATTCCGTGTATCATTCACGAATCGGATATGACGCCCGGACTTGCAAACAAAATCTGCATTCCGAAGGCGACTAAGGTTTGCTGTAACTTCCCGGAAGCAGCCGAAAACCTTCCAAAGGATAAAGCCGTTGTTACCGGAACACCAATACGTCAGGAACTTTTCTCCGGAGATGTTGCTTCGGCGATGAAATTCTGCGGTTTTACAGAAGTTCGTCCAACACTTCTTGTTGTCGGCGGCAGTGCAGGTGCACTTCGCGTGAACGAAGCCATTTGGTCCTGCTTAGACGAACTTGTAAAGGACTTTAACATCATTCATTTATGTGGAAAAGACAAGACAAACAATAAGTTTAAGGATGTGCCGAACTACGTTCAGTTCGAATACATTAAACAGGAACTAAAAGACCTTCTTGCACTTGCAGATGTGGTTGTGTCCCGTGCAGGTGCCAATGCGATTTGCGAACTTTTGGCTTTACACAAACCGAGCGTTCTCATTCCACTTTCCCGTGCAGCAAGCAGAGGAGACCAAATTTTAAATGCACAGTCATTCGATAAAAGCGGATATGCGAAATTATTATTAGAAGAGGATGTTACAGATGAATCCCTGCTAAATGCCGTGCGCGAGGTGTTTGAACATCGAGATAAATATAAGGCTGCCATGAAGCAGAGCAATTTGTCCGATTCCATTTCCCTCATTATCGGCTTAATCGATGATGCCTGCAGCAACTAATCTTTTATACTCAAGGAGGACACTTTCATGCAAAACAAATTAAACGTTCCCGCAATTATTGCAGGAATATTTACCGCTATTGTTATAGTTTTTGATTTAATCGCATTATTCCAAATGCTGGGATCTCTTGACAGTCTTGACAATGCAGGTAGTTACGGCTTTGTAATTATTGCTATGTTTATCGCTATTATTTTAGTAACCGCAGGATATATTCAGGTTGCCGTAGGACTGTTTACCGACAAAAAAGAAACAACCCAAAAGGGTTTTCTGATGGCAGCAGGCGGAATAATTACTGATTTTGCTTCTATCATTTTGCTTCTTGCCGTATCAGACAGTCTGAAGTATGCTTTTGAAACATCTCAATCAACAAAGTCTATGCTTATGATTATCATTTGTTTCTCCCTGACAATAGTCGCAGCCTTCATATCTTCTGAGACAATAAAAACCAGATGCTTTAACCAAAGTGTGAAATCAAAATGGTTTCTTCCGGCTATATTATATGGTGCAAGCATTCTCATACAGTTGATTTTCGTAGGGGATTTGACACAGACATCCGGATTATCTGCAGGTGATGCAATTGATAGCTCCGGTATTTTACAGGTTATTTCAACGCTTGGCATGTTCTTCTGCACCGGTCTTGCAATGATATATGACGAAAATCCGGTTATGTTCGGTGCTCCTTCAAATTACAGTAACAATCCATATATGAATCGTACGCCACAGCAGCCGA
>CALYVE010000169.1 GCA_945492935.1 uncultured Lachnospiraceae bacterium | reverse complement strand
CTGTGGCATTATCAGAATTAAAATCTTTCATGTAAAGCGTTCCTTCCATACCTTCCAAACCTTCAAGAATGCTTCCAAGATTCATCATTTGAATTGCCAGATATTCCCCCTCCCCAAGCAATATAATAATTCCTTCGTGCGTCAAAACGATTTCGTTTTCCGCGGTAAACTCAATGCTGTCAACATCAAGCTCATATTTATCTAAAAGCTGTGTCACGGATAAGATCATTTGGAATTTACCTTTATCCTCTATTGGCAGCTTTTGTCCGATTTCCCATTGGTCAAATACCAATCCCTCTACTCGGGGAATTCCGTCAATGCGGTGATCAAGCGCATCTAGTATAATACCGTCCTTATCAAAATAAATAAATTGATCCATATACTCTACACAGCCTGCAATGGATTTTTCGTAAACGGTAACCGAAAGCTTGTTTCTAGATACAATTTCAATATCCATTTTTGCAACAAACCGTAAGCTTTCTATCGGTTTTATTTTGTTTTTTAAATAGATCAAAACCGTATTATCAGACTTTGTATAATTGGAAATTGCATCTAAAACATCCTGCTCATTTACAACTTCACAGCCTGACACTTCAACCTCTTTCAGTTTGAAGGTTGATAAATAAAGCAAGCTTATTACAACGATTGAAAGCAATGACAAAAAGACAATTTTCCAAGCTTTTGACATTTCATTTCTCCTTTCGCATTTCAAAAAACAGATGAACGCCTCTTCCGTTTATTCTTCGACCTTTGTCTGACGCGAAATGCAAAGCACAACGCCTATCTCGACAAGAAGACAGATAATCGATGTTCCTCCGTAACTGATAAAAGGAAGCGTTACTCCGGTATTTGGTATCAGATTCGTTACTACAGCTACATTAACACCTGTCTGAACAGCAATATGTGTTAATATTCCTGATACAACCAAGCCCGAAAAACGATCCGGTGCATTATTTGCAATCGCCCGACAGCGCATTAACAACATAATAAATAGCAAAAGAACAACAAATGCCCCAAACAGGCCAAGTTCCTCACAAATGACCGAAAAAATCATATCATTGTGTGACTCCGGTAAAAATCCCATCTTCTGCATACTGTTGCCGAGTCCGCGGCCAAACAAGCCACCGGATCCAATCGCATATAAGGACTGAATTACCTGGAATCCACTATCACTTGTTTCCGGATGAAGCCATGCGTCAAAACGATTCCCTCGATAACTCTTAAACATAACAAATAATACGGCTACAATAACTGCTCCGAGAAAAAGGATAATTACATTTTTGAGGGATGGCGAAGCAATAAAATACATGACTAACAATATAGCAAAACATACAATTGCCGTACTTAAATTCTGTGACGCAATCATACCGATGGAAATGATTGGCACAGCCATAATGCGTATAAGAACGCGAACATCTTCCAGTTGTTTTCCGTAATAAACAAAAGAATGTGCAAGATAAATAACAAGAATCAGCTTAAAAATCTCAGATGGCTGGAACTGAAAACTGCCGATTGGAATCCATCTTGTTGAACCATTTAACGCTTTGCCGACAAACAACACGATTATGTTCAAAACAAAACCGAATGCCATGCCTAAATTCGCCAGATTACGCAAAAATTTATAATTGACTTTTGAAGCAATATACATCAGAAAAAAGCCAAACAATGCATATTTTAGCTGTTTTAATGCAAAGTAGTAATTTTTCAGGCCATTAAAGGTTGCACGATAAGAGCTCGAACTGTAAACCATCATGATTCCGAATAATACAATCGTTACGACAATGAACAAAAGCTGATAATCAAATCTTCCGCCCTTTACCATGATTCTTGCAATTCCTACGTCTTTTCTTTGTGAAGTTGTAGAACGATTTGCTGATTGTGCCACTTGCCTTCTCCTTAAAGCTTTCTAACGTACTCCTTGAACAAATCTCCTCTTTGTTCATAGCTTTTAAACATATCCCAGCTTGCACATGCAGGAGACAGAAGAACCGCTTCCCCTTCCTTTGCATTTGCATGACAATACTTTACTGCTTCCTCTAAATCAGTTGCGCGTACAACATTCGTAAAGCCATGGGATTTTGCACACGCCGAAATAGCATCTGCCGTCTCACCAATTAATACAAGACATTTTACTTTGTCTCCAAAGGAAAGAATCCACTCGTCGTATGTAGACTTTTTGTCATAGCCACCGCCAATTAAATAGGTCTTCTGTGTCATGGCCAGAACAGCTTTGATAGCCGCATCCGGATTTGTTCCCTTTGAATCATTGTAATATGCAACGCCGTCGACGGTTTTGACATACTCAATACGATGTTCGACACCCATAAACTCACAGCACACCTTTTTGATTGTTTCAACCGGAACACCCATATAATACGTCATAGCTACCGCAGCGAGAACATTTTCGAGATTATGAACCCCGAGAAGCTTAATATCGTCAACTGCAAGAACGACCGTTTCCCTTCCGGCCTCACGCACAACGATGTTACCATCAACAACAATCACGCCCTCCTCGAGCATTTCTGTGCGACTAAAGAAAATTCTTTTCACATTCGAAACATTTGCACGTGCCCTTGTATCCGGATCATCATAATTGAAAATTGCATAATCCGTGATTTCCTGATTCTTTGTAATATCCAGTTTACAATTTGCATAGTTTTCAAAAGTATAATGACGGTTCAAATGGTCAGGGGTAATATTAAGGATTGCGCTTACATGTGGCTTAAATGTGTGGATTGTCTCCAATTGGAAGCTGCTGATTTCTGCAACTGTTACGGAATCTGCGCTTGTCTTATCACATAAGCTTGTGTAAGGAATACCAATATTGCCTACGACAAATGTTTTATCATTATGTGCCTTCATTATTTCGCCAACCAATGTTGTAGTTGTAGTCTTTCCGTTTGTACCCGTGATAGCTACAACCGTACCTTTTTCATATAAATATGCAAGTTCAATCTCGCTTAATACCGGAATTCCTTTTTCTTTTACCTGCAACGCAAAAGGTGCATCCGTTGGAATTCCCGGGCTAATTACCATGGCATCAATGTCAGAAAGCATTTCATCGGTAAGGTTACCAATATAAACCGAAACGTTTGTCTTATCCTCACATTCTATTCGTTCCAATAACTCGTCTTTATTTATTTTCTCATTCTCGTCAAACAAAATAACGTTTTCGTGATTTCTTGCAAGTAAGGCTGTTGCACAAAGACCACTTTTTCCTGCACCTGCTACTAAATATTTCTTACACATAATATCCTCCTGTCAGGCACTTTAAATAGCCAGAAAACCTACCAGACAAAGAATTGCCGTCACAATCGAAAAGATTGCTACAACCTTTGTCTCCGGCCATCCCGAAAGTTCAAAATGGTGATGAATCGGTGCCATTTTGAATACTCTTTTGCCTGTTTTCTTAAAATATCCAACCTGGATAATGACAGAGCAAACCTCTGCCAGATAAATAAATGCTACAATGACAATCATAAGCGGCATCTTTAAGACATATGCTGTCGATGCAACAAAGCCGCCAAGTGCCAAACTTCCCGTATCGCCCATAAATACGCGCGCAGGATATACATTGAATACCAAAAATCCAAGCAGGCTGCCAACAGTTGCACATGTGATAGGCGCAACACCGGAGCCGAAGGCAATTGCAACAATTGAAAAAAATGTTGCTATCAATACTGTTACAGAAGATGCAAGTCCATCCAGACCATCTGTAAAGTTGGAACCGTTTGTTGTTCCAAGCATTACAAAAAACATTAGTGGAAAATAAAGCCATCCTGTGTCTACCATTTTTCCTGTAAAAGGTATCAGCATCTTTGTTCCGATGTCTGTATGATTATAAACATAATATGCAAAAACAGCTGTTATAATAAACTGTCCAAGGAGCTTCTGCCATGCACGAAGTCCCATGGAACGTTTCATTACTACTTTGATATAATCATCCAAAAATCCAATAAATCCAAAGCCAAGTGTTGCAAACAAAACCGGAACAATTTGCGGATAATCTTTTATATAAAAGAGTGAAGTAATTACGATGCTAAGTAAAATGATAAGTCCGCCCATCGTCGGCGTTCCTGATTTTTTCAGATGCGATTCAGGACCATCATCTCGTACAAACTGACCAAACTTCAGTTTCTTTAAAAATGGGATAACAATCGGACTAAGTACCACACTGATTCCAAAGGCAATCAAAACCGGTAAAATAATATCATTTTTGCTCATAATTCTCTCCTTTTGCTTCTCGCATATCACTCTTCTTTTTGAATCCCTAAATATGGGAGAATATTCCGGAAAACATCGCCGACAACCGGTGCCGCTATCGTTCCTCCATAATATACTCCTTGCGGTTCATCAATTAAGATAAGCGTTAATACTTTAGGATTCTCCGCCGGCGCAAATCCGATAAAGGATGAAATATATCGGTTTGTTCTACGAGGAAGTTTCTCGCTTGTCGCGGTCTTCCCGCCAATTGAAAATCCTTTTACATAAGCTTTGTTGCCGGTTCCTTCCGCAACAACAGCCTCTAATAATTCACACATCGTTTCAGATGTTTCTTTTGATATTACATGCTCCTTTGTCGGATATGAAAACGTTTCTATTATATGACCATTTTCATCTGTTTGGCAAATCCCAAAATGCGGAGTTACCAACATTCCGCCATTTATTACC
>CALYVE010000168.1 GCA_945492935.1 uncultured Lachnospiraceae bacterium | reverse complement strand
AAACCCATAATAATGCAGAAGAAACATTGCTTTGCTTTGCAAATTCATCATAAAATGAATCCACATGATAAAGTGCTCTCCCAAAATCATAGAAAAAACTTCTCGAATTCATACTCTGCTCCTTTTTTATAATACGATATCGTATTTTATAATAATACGGTTTCGTATTTTTGTCAATCAGAAAAGCAGCTGATTATATAAATCAACTGCTCATATCGATATAGTATATTCAATTACATAATGAAACTGAACCGTATTGTTCTTATTATTTCTTTTTGCGATATTTGGGTTCGATACCTACTACATACACTACCATAGCCGCAATACTAATAAGCATCGCACCCAATATAGATATAATAATCAAACCCGAATTCTGCCCATATAATAAAGGTAATCCGATTAACGTAAACAAAACACCGTACACGCACCATAATATACCCAAAGCACGATTGTATCCTTTCACATCTTCTATGGGTGCTACCTCAGCATTTGCCCAAAAGCCGAAAGGTTTTGCTTTCTTTGAATTCAATTCGTAAATTCCCATTACAATAAAAAACACGCCGATTATTGCCCAAATAACAAATCCGATTATTCTTTCTTCCATAATATATATCCTTTTTTAGTTCTGTAAATTTAATTTCCCTTGTCTTAATGCATCAGATCGACAAACTGAATCATTCTCCTATCTGTTCTATATTTATCATCTTTTGCTGTTAATTACGCAATTAATTCCTTCATAAAACACACCTCTAATCTTCATAAACAAATTGGATAACCTGCTCATTAGCATCAACGATTGCATTTACACCAAATGGAATAATGCATCTAGGTGTGGCATGTCCGATATTTATATTTGCTACAATAGGCAGTTCCGGATTATCTATTACTTCCACCATGATTTCCTTATATTCCTCAAAATATAATTCATCCATTGGCTTTCCAAATAACACTCCGGAAACAACATCAAATACGCCTGTCTTCTTTAATACAATCAGCATCTTTCTAAAAAGTGCAGGTTCGGGTTGTTCCTCACTTGTTTCCAACAAAAGTATTTTTCTTTTCCAATCACTGATGGACGGAAACAATTCGTACTTTTCACACAACGCTACAGAATCCGGGTATCTTGATGCATCAAAAAGATCATACAAAGACTCTAAACATCCTCCCAAAATTTCGCCTTCAAAAACACTATTCCCCTGAAGCAACTGAAAGCCTTGGTTTTCATGTCTTACCTTAAGTGTTCCAATAGCTGCCGGTGACCAGTCCTTTCGCTCCTCGTACCAAACATCACTCGGTCTTATTTCACTTATCCTGCCTGTATGAATCAGTTCCTCGAAAAACTTTGCCGAATAAGGTAGCATATTCGATTCAAGTTCGCATACATCCGGTAAAAATGCTTGTCCATAAAATGTGTTTAATCCTACTTTATGCAACATCAAATGATTTACCGTTGTGTCCGAAAATCCAAGGAATATCTTATTATTTACAACCTTCTTCAGCGCGTCATTGTCAAACAGAAACGGAAGCAGGCGATATGTATCATCCCCACCTATAGCATTCAGAATCATATCTATGGAATCATCGGCAAAAGCTGCCAACAAGTCATCTGCTCTCTCTTCCGGACGATTTTTCACATATTCTATACCCCTTTTGGCATGTGGCATTATTTTAATATCAAACCCGTATTCTTCTAATCTTTTTACTCCTATTTCAACTTCATGCTTGACAAATTCTTCTCCAAGAATACCTGCGGACAAGCTTACAATTGCAATCTTCTTTACCATTTATCCGAACACCTCCATAATTTCCAAATTACAATTTGACATTTTATTTTCGATTTTCAGTTCTTATCAAATGCCCTTCCTGTATAGCAGCCAAAGTAGCAATTGTGCAGATAAACTTTGAACCATTTTTTGCGCATCAAAGGTTGAGCATCCTGTCAAGATATTTTATTAAACCCCCTAAACTCGCATAGTCCCCTGAGCGTTCCATAGCCTCCTCGTACATTCGTTTTGCATTTGCATAATCCTTGTGGATTAAATATATGTCGCCCAGGTACATGCTTTGTTCCCAGCATCCTTTATATGTACAAAAATAGCATTTCTTACATCCATCTATTTTTGCAAGAATTTCCTTCGCAAAATCATAGTTTCCGACACATATCTGTAGCATTGCATATCTTGCAAGCTTGCTTGGACGAAGTCTGAGAAAGTTTAATGTATCCTCCAGATTGGTTTCAAAATCTTTTATATATTCTTCAATCTTCTTTTTATACTTGTTATCGACTTCTTTGCCAATGTACAAACTGTCCATAACAATTCTGCTGTATACATCTCTTTCATATTGATAGCTCAAACAACCCTCTGCAACCTCAAGGCTCTTGATATTATACTCTATCGCTTTTTCCATGCTGTCGAACATATTGCCATACCATTCAGCCAAATCATGCAATCCCTTCGCATAGGACTTTGTATCTTCGCATAATCTAAGGCTGTCTTTTGCTATCTGAAACGCTTTTTCAACATTTCCTTTTCGCAACTCTATCTCTACAAGTACCTGATGATAATCATACTCTGATTTTGCCTTTTGGGCCGCAAGCTTGGCATTCTCGTAATCACCTAAAGACATATACAAGTCTACTATATTATCATATGCCGCCTTTTCATCATAGTCCATTTCCTCTATAGCTTTTAAATAGCACTCAATTGCCTTTTCGTATTGTCCCATCGAGCTATAACAATCTGCCATATTCCTGTATGGATTTGTTGCCTTCAATCCGGCATCTCTTAGACATTCCAAAGCCTTCTGTCCGTACTCGATCGCTTTTTCATACTCACCCAAATACTTGTAACAGCATTCAAGATTATTATAGGATGACCAATGGTCCGGATTACAAGAAATTGCTGACTCAAAATCTGCAATCGCTAAATTCATTTTGTAGGCTCTCAAATACACCAGACCACGATCAATATAAAAATCGCAATCTGGATTTCTGTCAATCTCTCTTGATATTGCAGCAACAGCCTTATCGAAATATTCCGGATTATATTCACGTGTATATAATTCCAAATAATAGTCTTTGACTATTGTACAGGCACTTCGATAGGTATTTGTCCGTTCTAATACTTCTTCAAAATATTGAATTCCCTGCTGCTGTTGATCACGCAAATAACAAACGATGCCAAGACCGTAAATAACCGGTATCTCACGTCCAACATTCTCCAAGGCCCTGTTGTAATAATTCTCCGCTTCATCCAAGTATTTATTGCCATTATCTCTTCTGCTTGGATGCATAATGAAGTCGCAGTAAGCAGTATATCCTCTCAAGGCTTTGGGATTTTCATTGATAGTCAACAAAAGATATTGCTTTACCATGGATTGGTTTTTCTTTGAATTATCGAGCGCACACAGATTCCAATATACCAACCCTCTCTCAAAATTAATATCCGAGATATCCTCAATATCAAAACCCTCATCATCACGCATATTTTCCAATTCATCAAGCTCCTTAAGCAGCTTTTTATATGCTGTCTCGTTCATTTCATTTTCTGCCAGCACTCGTTTAAGCTTGATATTAAGAAGCTTCATTTTTGGCGGAAACTCTACTTCGTTTTCTAAAGCCCTATCCAGCACAGCCTTACAATCTTCATCCCGACCTAACTCATAGAACATTAAAGCTGCGCAATAATACGGAGCAAAGTGTGCAGCATAAATACTCGTAGCATTATAGTAATCATCAACGACACCTTGTGCTATCCGTAATTCAAAAAAAGCTTTCTGCCGTAAAATATATCCGGCATAATATCTCCTGTTCAACTCCAGTAATTCATCACACTTTTCAAGGCACTTGTGAAATTCTCCGATTTCGAATAACATATTTGCCAACTGATAGATTGCACCAATCTTTTCATTTAGATTTTGAGCGAACACGATTCCTTTTTCATAATTATCGATTGCCGCATCTACTTTTCCCAAATTGTAATAACAATTACCCAACATGCAGGCTGCCATGCATTTTCTGGATATACGTTTGGCCGTCTCTTCTGTTCCGTCTTCCTTTATACTGTCAAGGATCTTATTCCACTCTATCAGATGTTCAAGTCCTTCTTCAAATCTTTCCATGGAACAAAGCACTCTCCCATACAGGTTATGATAAGCATATTTCTCGTCCTCATCCGGCTCCAAACTGCGAAGTATCTCAATACACTTTTCTGTCTCATCCAGCTGAAACAGACACCATCCCAACTCAATAGGAAGCATTCCTTTCTTAAAATGCTCATCCTCGATTCCATTTTCGTATTCATAGGATAGGATTTTTACATATTCTCCATTTGCAGCATCCAGCAATTGTTCTGCCATAGCATTATTGTTATTAATCGATAGCAATTCCTCTGCTATTTCTCTGCACTCATAGTATCTTTTGTTATTAAATTCATTCTTCGCAAGATACAAACGTGCTGTATAATGCTTTGGATTTATCGTTACCGCTTCCCTGAAATATTCACAGGCTAAGGAGTGGTTTTCTGTTTCCCAATAATATTTTCCGATTGCATAGCAGATACAGTCATCTTTAAACTCCTGCTTTGACAACGTTTCCACAATATGTGAAGCTTGTTCGTATTGTTTTTCGAGCAACAAAGCATTTAATGTTACCACATCCTGATATGGATGG
>CALYVE010000167.1 GCA_945492935.1 uncultured Lachnospiraceae bacterium | reverse complement strand
GTGGTTATGGGGGAGGGGAGAGTGAGGGTGGTTGGTTGGTAGAGGGGAGAACAAGATTAAAGCATGGAGGGGCATACGATGTCGGTAATTCAAAGGGTGCAAGCACAGAAGAAGGGGAAAGCTTTATTCTTGCTTACTAATATATTTTAACTTGGAGGTAAACATATGATTCAATTATATGAAACAGGTGCATATCTGTTAAACGGGACAGAGCTTGTTGCTGATGATGCTGATGCAGCCAAGGTTTTGGCTTCAAAGGGCATTAACGCTACAAAAGAAGAAGCTTCAAAAAATACAATTGCTTACGGTATTTTAGAGGCACATAATACGTCAGATGACATGAAACAGCTTAAAATTAAGTTTGATAAAATGACATCGCATGATATTACCTTTGTTGGTATTATTCAGACGGCAAGAGCATCCGGATTAAAGGAATTTCCGATTCCTTACGTACTTACAAACTGCCATAATTCTCTTTGTGCAGTTGGTGGAACCATTAATGAGGATGATCATGTGTTTGGTCTTTCCTGCGCTAAAAAATACGGTGGAGTATATGTACCGCCTCACCAGGCTGTTATTCATCAGTACGCAAGAGAAATGCTTGCAGAGTGCGGTGCTATGATTTTGGGCTCTGACAGCCATACACGTTATGGTGCACTTGGTACAATGGCAATCGGCGAAGGCGGCGGCGAGCTTGCAAAGCAGCTTCTCAAGCGAACATATGATGTTGCAAAACCGGGTGTTGTAGCTATTTATTTAGACGGTGAGGTTGCAAAGGGTGTAGGTCCGCAGGACGTTGCACTTGCAATTATCGGTGCAACCTTTGGTTGTGGATATGTTAAGAATAAGGTAATGGAGTTTGTCGGACCGGGTGTTGATAAGCTTTCTGCAGATTTTAGAATAGGTATTGATGTAATGACAACGGAGACAACTTGCCTTTCTTCTATCTGGAAGACAGACGAGAAGATTAAGGAATGGTATGATACCCATTACAGACCGGATGCATACAAAGAAATGCAACCGGGTGCTGTTGCATACTATGATGGTGTTGTATATGTAAATCTTTCTAAGATTAAGCCTATGATTGCTATGCCGTTCCACCCAAGTAACGTATATACAATTGATGATTTGAATGCAAATCTTATGGATATTCTGGAGGACGTTGAAAAACGTGCACTCGTATCATTGGACGGCAAGGTAGACTTCACATTGAAGGATAAGGTTCGTAACGGTAAGCTTTATGTTGAGCAGGGTATCATTGCCGGTTGTGCAGGCGGCGGTTTCGAAAACATTTGTCAGGCAGCAGATTTAATCAGAGGAAAATATATCGGTTGCGATGAGTTTACGCTTTCTGTTTATCCTGCATCTACTCCGATTTATATGGAACTTGCAAAAAATGGTGTACTTGCTGATTTGATCGGAACAGGAGCAATTGTAAAGACTGCATTCTGTGGACCATGCTTTGGTGCCGGAGATACACCTGCGAACAATGCGTTTAGTATTCGTCATTCTACACGTAACTTCCCGAACAGAGAAGGCTCAAAGGTTCAGAATGGACAGATTTCTTCGGTTGCACTTATGGATGCACGTTCTATTGCTGCGACAGCTGCAAATCAGGGCTACTTAACCGCAGCGACGGACCTTGATGTACAGTACAAGGGACAGAAATATTTCTTCGACAGAAGTATTTATGACAATCGTGTTTACAATGGTGTTGGCAAAGCAAATCCGGCTGAGGAGGTTAAGTTCGGTCCGAATATCAAGGATTGGCCGGAGATGATTGCACTTACAGAGAATCTCATGCTGAAGGTTGCTTCTGTAATTAATGATCCTGTTACAACAACGGATGAGTTGATTCCTTCAGGTGAGACATCATCATATCGTTCAAATCCGCTCGGACTTGCTGAATTTACACTTTCACGTAAAGATCCGGAATATGTTGGCCGTGCAAAGGCAATTCAGGCAATTGAACGTGTGCGTGAAGCAGGTGAGTGTATGGGCGAAGCGGATGCAAGCATGCGTGAGGCGATGCACAAGGTTAAAGAAGTATTCCCGGATGTATGTGGTAAGAATACAGGTGTGGGCAGCACGATTTTTGCTGTGAAGCCGGGCGATGGCTCTGCAAGAGAGCAGGCTGCTTCCTGCCAGAAGGTACTTGGCGGATGGGCGAATATTGCGAAGGAATATGCGACAAAGCGTTATCGTTCAAATCTTATTAACTGGGGTATGCTTCCGTTTGTCATGGAAGAGGATTATGCGTTCTCGGTAGATGACTATGTATTTGTTCCGGGAATCGCAAATGCAATTAAGAATAAGGATGCAGTCATTAAAGCATACGTTGTAGGTGACAACATGAAGGAAATCTCTCTTACACTTGGAGATTTGACAGATGATGAGCGCGATATTATTCTTGCAGGCTGTCTCATTAACTACTACAAAGAGAACTAAAATTGCATAAATAGTTTGATTTTTGCGATTTGGTTTCTGTTCATAAATCAAATGCATTAAAATAACGATAAAAACTACCGATAAATTTTTAGAAATTATCGGTAGTTTTTGTATTACCGCGACCTTGTGTCGCGGGGCCATGCCGGCAGTGCAATCAAAAGAATTGCTGATGAGGCAATTCTTTCAGAATATTACCGCGACCTTGTGTCGCGGGGCCATGCCGGCAGTGCAATCCCTTCTGGCCTCGATTAAATGCACTAACAGTAAATTGTGCAAATATTCATACGAATAATTACGATAAAGTTTAGAATGTAATAATAATATAGGTGGAAAATAATGTGAGGCATATGTTATAATATCTATGAATCATAGGGAGAAAAATACTTATGAAATAAAAGGTTTGTCAATGGAAAATTCTGACAAACAAAGTGCAAATATTAGGAGGTGTTGATATGGCACAGATAATTTGGCTTGTAATTGCGGCGATCATGATTGTTTTGGAGATTATCTCGCTCGGACTTACAACCATATGGTTTGCCGGCGGCGCGCTTATTGCAGCACTTGCTGCATGGCTGGGGGCACATTGGGTTATCCAGATTCTTGTTTTTGCGGCTGTCTCTTTGGTTTTGCTTATTTTTACAAGACCGGTTGCAGTGAAAAAAATGATGAAGGATATCGAAAAAACAAACGCCGAAGGTTTGATTGGTACGGTAGGACTTGTAACAACGACGATTGACAACAGGAAGTCAGAGGGCGTTGTAAAGTTAGACGGCAAGGAATGGTGGTCGAGATCGGCAGATGATTCTGTAATCGAAGCAGGCAATCAGGTTGTTGTCAAAGAAATATCAGGTGTTAAGTTAATAGTTGAACTTGCGAAGAACACCAAAAACGATTAATAAGGGGGAAAAAATCATGTTATTATCCGGTATTTCATTTGGGCAGGGAATTGGTATTTTTATTTTGTTTCTTGCGATAGTAATTGTTGTAAGCTCTATTAGAATTGTGCCACAGGCACATGCGTACGTTGTTGAGCGTCTTGGAACATACAGAGACACATGGTCTGTAGGTTTTCATCTCAAGATGCCAATCTTTGACAAGGTTGCACAGCGGATTTCTTTAAAGGAACAGGTTGTGGATTTTGCACCACAGCCGGTAATTACAAAGGATAATGTTACAATGCGAATCGATACCGTTGTATTTTTCCAGATTACGGATCCAAAGCTTTTCGCATATGGTGTTGAGCGTCCGATTATGGCAATCGAGAATCTTACGGCTACAACACTTCGTAATATTATCGGTGACATGGAGCTTGACGAAACGCTCACATCAAGAGAGACAATCAATACAAAGATGCGTGCTACTTTGGATGAAGCAACAGATCCTTGGGGTATCAAGGTTAACCGTGTTGAGCTTAAGAATATTATTCCTCCGGTTGCAATTCAGGATGCAATGGAGAAGCAGATGAAGGCCGAACGAGAAAGAAGAGAACAGATTCTTATTGCAGAAGGTGAGAAGAAGTCAGCGATTCTTCGTGCAGAAGGTCAGAAGGAATCACTGATTCTCGCTGCAGAGGCAGAAAAGCAGTCAGCAATTCTTCGTGCGGAAGCTGCTAAGGAAGCTACCATCCGCAGAGCAGAAGGTGAGGCACAGGCAATTCTTACGGTTCAGAAAGCGAATGCAGAAGGTATTCAGTTCCTGAATGGCGCTGCACCGGTGAAGGAGGTTCTTACACTTAAGAGCTTGGAAGCATTCGGAAAGGCGGCAGATGGTAAGGCTACAAAGCTTATCATTCCATCGGATATTGCAAGTATCGCAGGACTTGCATCATCACTCACAGAGATTGTAAAAGACAAAGCACAGGAGTAACAACATGCAGGATTTACAGAAGCGGATATTGGAAGAACTGATAGATTACAGTCCCAAAATTATTGCAGGAACAAAGCAGGTTATTGATGAATTGCGCGTTGCAAAGAAAAAGGATACAGAAGAATTATTTAATCTTGTCATTCAGGGAATCAACTGGGAAATCGAGGTTTTCAACCACTGTGAGCCGTTAATTAACTCCAAAGGAAAGAAAATCGATAAGTCAAAAATGGCGAAGGCGGTTGTGCGTCTCGGAAAGGTTCTTCAGGATAAAGACGACATCAAAATTGCTGCCTGTCTCGACGTTGATTTCATGTCTTTTTTGAAGTCCATGGAGACTGCGGCGAAGGAAATTTGTCAAAAATAGATTTTTATGGGGGATTTTTGAAAATTTTTAGTATAATTTACCACAG
>CALYVE010000166.1 GCA_945492935.1 uncultured Lachnospiraceae bacterium | reverse complement strand
CGATAAACTGGATACGAACGAGATTCATAAGCTCGTAAGCAAGCTGCTCAAACATACGCTTCTTCGCACTTTGAATATCCATACCGCGACCACCGATAACCGCCTCCGAATAGTTCTTATATCGCTCATGGAAATGCATTTCAACACGAGAAATAAAAATGACACTCGCCGAAATATTCGTAAACATCGCGATACAGGTCGCAAGATCATATGGTTGCATACATACAAAGCTTTTTGCGACAATCAAATGCATATCCGTCGTCCAAAATACAAAATTGTGCATATAAAGACCAAGTGTGTACAAAAAGTTCGTTAAGACAAGCTGCCAGTATTTTTTGAAATACCGGAGAACCTCTTTATATCTGCCGCTATTTTCCCTGAAATAGCTTCGCACAAGTGCATACTCCAAGCTTCCGATAATAAGGAAGCCAACATCTAAAGAAACAAGCATCGCAAATGCCTTGTTCACATGGAACACAAATACCAAAAGAAGGGACAACAACACGGTAATTAGCATTCCAATGAAAAAGAAGCCTGATATTTGATTATAGGACTTACAAATTGACAGATAAAGCATAGAGTAAAACACAAACATCAATGCAATATATCCGCAATATCCTGCAAATACAAAGGATAGCTTAACCTCACCTACAACATATTCATGAATGCAAAATGGGATGCCAAGCAAAGCACTCAGTGAGGTATTCATTATCAATCCCGTATAGTAACAAGGCAGAATGTCCTCATATCGCTCATTGTAAATCGTATCCGACATGTATTTCGAAAGTACCGCATTAAACGGAGACGCAGTTAGAAGTGCAAAGATAAAAATGTAAAGCACCGTACATGCATAAAGCTCACGTTCTGCATAGCCCTGTCTTGAAAAGTCAAGAAGTATCTGCATCGCGATAACCGCACCAATTACAACGAACATGGGAGCAATTGTAATAACGGTACTGTAACCAAATCCGATTAAGTTGGTAGCAACCGTATTTTTGCTATATATTTTGTTTAATTTAATACCTATTCCGGCCATGTTCCGTTCCCTCTAACCTTTAACCCTATTATAAACATCTTTATAGATCTCACGATATTTTTGTTTCATTTGCTCTATACGATAAAATGCATGTACTCGCTTGTATCCAATCTCGCCCATCGCCTCGCGCTTGGATACATTCGTAGCCAGTTCCACCATCGCTTCGGCAATTTCTTCCGTATTCATGATATGTGTAAGGATACCGGCAGTTCCGAAAAGGTCTCCCTCCTCACCATAAATCAGTTCACGACAGTTACCGACATCGGTTGCAATCGTTGGTTTTTTTGCCGCATAGCTCTCCAAAATTGTAAGCGGCTGCCCTTCCGATATACTTGTCAAAATTGTAAAATCCATACGTCCGAGATAATCTCTTACATCGATTCGTCCGGTAAATTCAACATCCTGCAGCTTAAGTACCGAAACTAATTCCTTACATTCTTCCGCATATTCCAGATCCTCATCCATCGGGCCCATAATCCAAAGCTTGAGATTCGGTACCTTTTTCTTTGCAAAAGCAAATGCGTTAATCATCGTTTTTACATCTTTAATCGGTGCGAGACGAAGTACGGCACCGACATTGACCATCCCCTCATCCTCCGGCTGCTTACCGGAAAGATTCACAAAGCGTGAAACATCGATTCCATTTGCAGTAATCATTGTCTTATTCGGGTCACAGCCAAGATCGATTTGCAAATGTCTTGCATGACCATACAGTGCCGTAACAAGATCCGCTCTCTCATAAGCAAGAATTGACATCTTGCGGAACTGATCAATCCAGATATTTTTGTAAATGCCGGACACCCAATGTGCCTTTAATATTTCCTCCTCACGTTCACGCGTATAAATTCCGTGCTCGGACACGATAAGTCCACAGCCAAAGGCATGCTCAGCCATACCGCCCAATACACCTGCATAACCTGTGGCAACGCAGTGATAAATATCCGCCTTCGGAATCTCCGTATTCAAAATCAAAAACAAAGGCAAATAAATCGAGCGCATCGTCCAAAGGAAATCGGAAAATACAATCTGCGGATATTCTTTGTTGTAGAATTCTTCAACAATTCGAAGAAAATCTTCTCCCATCAAAAGGTCATCTACCGAGAATCGCTTGTCGCGGAACAGGTCAAACAAAACATTCCAGTCTGTCTCTGTGTTCATGACAATGCTTCGAACCGCACGATATTGAATTTTATTGAGACGCACCATTTTGCGTCGTTTTGAAGGCTTCCAGTCAACATCATTTAAATAGGCTTCATATACTGCCGTAACATTCGGCAACATCTCATACTGGAATTTACCACTCTGCTCCCGATCCGATATAATGGAAAGAATCACAAATTCAACATCCGGAAACGTCTGTATCATACTGTGAATCCAACCGGATACACCACCGACAACGTATGGATAACAGCCCTCTGCAACAATACATACTTTCATAATTTACTCCTAAAATGGTCCATCATATGTAAATATATCCTCTGACTGTGTTAAATCGATCTGCACGTCACTATAAGTAATCTGAAGGCAATAAACACCTTCCTCGATTTCTTCATACCACGCACCAATTGTTCGATTAATATCCTGCCCATGTGTACGCAACAGGTAATACGTATCATCCGTTACATTGTCAACATGAAGATAAATCGTATTTCCTTCCCGGCGGATGCTGTAATCGGTATTAAGCAATGCTCTTGTGCGTGCATCACTCGTCGACATGGATGTCTGTTCAAAATACTGATGCTTCGAGAAATACGTACTCATATTACTAAAAATTTCATCAAAATAATTTTGCCAATGATCATCCTTGGACTTTGGCCATACAACCTTATTCATATTTATCATGATATTGGAATAACCGAGCGCAGTTGCAAGGCTTCGTATGCGCAAATCCGTCGTATAGGAATACTGCTCTGCAAAATCTGTCACTCCAAGCAAGGTTGTATTATCCGTATAGTAGGAAAGAAGCGGCAAATCACCTCGGTCTTCACACGTAATGGAATGAATGTTCGAAGCCTCACGTCTGCCAAGTGCTTCCTTTAGCTCGTCATCTATTTGTCCCACATAAGCGGAACCGAATTTATAGCCATAATGTGCCTTACTGTAAAAATCATTGTCCGCTATAATTTTTTCCTGTAACGTTGTGGTGCCTGTATAGTCGAATGATTTTCCGGCCTCACCACCCGATTCCTTAAGCTGTTGCAAATAGAATTTTAATTCATCCGTTGTAGGCTGTGCAGGGTCATCATAATCATATTTTGTCTGTAAATAACAGGTCAGCGTCAAATCGTTTCGTGTCGCCATCGACAAAATGCCGGGCCACATAATATCACGCATAACCGCCTCAGCAGAACGATCATAAATCCGTTCCATCTCCGCTTCATTTTCCTGTGACAGCGACGGATAATCGGCAAGAACGGTTGTCTGCGCATTTACAATCGGATAAATGGTATAATCGCTGCTTTCATATACGCAGGCAGATAAAAGTCCAAGTCCGGTAAGCGACTCGCAAAAATCGCCTTCCATCGCGAAAACCATACCATTTTGCATGCTGCTTCGCCAGATTAAGCGTGGGAAATCCTCACGTTCAACCTCGTCCTCATCCTTCAGACCGACCATATAAGTCTTCGAGCCCTTACCCGTAATATACCATGGAATCGAAAGGTCAAAATCCTGTAATTTTTCTTCGTCCTCCGGTGTGCCTGCCTTATAGACAATCTCGCCTCCGAGTAAAAAGCCGGAAAATAACCGCACGCCTTCGATTTTTGTTGTATTCTCTCGAATCTCCTCGATACCAAGAAGCTTCATGAGCTCCTGATTTTCCGCAATTACCGAAGGCTCCGGAAGACTGCAAAAAATCACGGTAATCCCCTGATTCAAAGCGTCCGTCAAAAACTGGATTCCGGCCGGAACATCGACGCTTTTTCCATCGACGAGAATAAGCTTTGGCAAATGTCCGTTCAGAATTGTAAGCGACGCAAAACTTGTCTTTAAAACAAGATTGTTCTTTGTATATAAGCACCACTGTTCCACGGTAGACTGAACCGCACAATCCTGTTCACCGATAAAAAGTGTATATTCACCATCGGAATAATCAGTTTCGCTGTTACCTTTTTTCAGCACCCATGCATCCGTAGCAGTCGCAAGCTTCTCTCGAAAATATTCATTTGTGTCATATTCATTACCATTTTCCTTGATGACCATCGAAAACTGAAACATAAACAGCAAAATCATCATCATGAGAAAAATTGTAAAGAAATTTCTGCGTGAAATCATTTTTTCTCCAATCCACTACTTAAATACGCGAAGTAATTCCAATGTCTCATTATCAACAACAACCGAGGAATTTTTGAGTTCCTCAACCGTTTCAAAAAACTGCTCTTTTTTTCCGCTCGCAAAATACAGCTTCAGCTGCGTTGTGAACGATGCCAGTGTGTTCGGATAAAATACTTTGGCACGATTACACCATTTTTCTGCCTGGTCATATTCCTCGATTTCAAGAAGTCGAAGACTGATTGCCTCGTACATCACACTCGACATACGCCCCGGTGCCTTCTGGTATAAAATATCGCACATTTCTTCCATAATGCCTACAAAATTGCGTTGCTCCATATCCGTAAACGCGCGTTGCTCCAAAACCTGATTCATATACTCAACCAAGGTTTCCGCATATAAAACACTTTGCTCGGAATCCTCTAATACTAACATACGCTCCTTCTCGACCTTCGTCCGGAAATCATTTAAGGCATCCTGAAGCATCGATGCAGCATAGTGTGCC
>CALYVE010000165.1 GCA_945492935.1 uncultured Lachnospiraceae bacterium | reverse complement strand
CGTTCAAAAATGGTGCTATTCGTGATTGGGAACAAAACGATAATATTGAATGTTTTAAAACGGAACTTGAGGGTAAAGTGATTCGCGTTTTGACATCATACGATCATGATTGCTATTTCTATGAAGATGTGGAAAATGATGGTGTGTTATGGTGCACGGTTGATGGCTATGTGAAGGGTAGTATATTAGTCGGAGACTATTATAAGGAATATGGTTCATTGACATTAGAGGAATCCGATGCACAAAGAGAAGCAATCAAGACGTTTAACAGTCAAGTGGACAAAATGAATCGCAAGACAATTGATAAGATGAAATTCAGGCGTAATATTATGGTTTGTTTGGTTGCTGTCGTGTGGATTTTGTATTTTGCATGTTCTATAGTCGCAAAGAAATCAAAAGAGAAATATGACAGGCAGTTAGAGGATGATTTTGACACTGCAAAAAACAAAACAAACGAGGAAATTTAAATCACTTGATATGTGGAGCGAAGAGAAAATATTAAGTTTGTTACAATAAGAGAGTCGAGACATCTGATTAAGTTCAGGTGTCTTTTTATGTTAGGATGGGTGTTATGAAAATACAAATTAATAATCTACCAATGGACTATAAGAAGTATGTTGTAGTAATGTTGGTGGATTTGATAACGTTGAAAGTGTGCCATGGTTTGCTGTTGATGTAATTGATGGAACAATATACAAAGTGGGCGTGATTAATGATAATATGTAATAGCATTGTATGGAATGAGGTAGTAAATTGTTACTGTTAGGTTGTCAGAATGCGTATAATAAAGCGTAGAAAAAGGCGTTTGCTACCACGTGTCAATCGAGCGTTGTGCTCCTATAAGTGGTGAATATAAGCATCTGCGAGACTATGTATTTGTTAAAAATGATGATGCAGTTTCTATTATCTTAAGAAAATCTTAAACTTTATCCATATTTTATCTTAAAGTTATCTCTGGTATTATGAGGTCAAAGGGAGGAAAAGGCAATGTACAAGGTTTTGATATGTGATGATGACAAGGATATTTTAGATGCAATCGGCATTTATCTTGCAGGAGAAGGATATGCAATCCTGAAAGCATCAAACGGAAATGAAGCGGTTCGTATTGTAGAAAACGAAGATGTGAACCTTGTTGTAATGGATATTATGATGCCTGTCATGGATGGATTGACAGCCATGGCCAAAATGCGTGAGATATCAAACATACCGGTGATTCTTCTGACGGCCAAGGGAGAGGATACCGATAAGGTACTCGGCTTGAATGTTGGAGCGGATGATTATATAACAAAACCGTTTCAACCGGTCGAACTGATTGCAAGAGTCAAAGCACAGCTCAGACGATACATGACGCTTGGCGGAGGAAAGCAGGAAAATGAAAGCACACTTACGTGTGGAGGAGTTGTCTTAAATGATGAGGCAAAAACCGTCAGTGTGGATGGAGAAAATATTAATCTCACACCAACAGAATTTCAAATTCTAAAGCTTCTGATGCATAATCCCGGAAAGGTGTTTTCGCCAAAGGAAATATACCGGATGGTATGGGAGGATACACCAATTGGCTCAGAGGGTACCATAGCAGTGCACATAAGGCACTTGCGGGAAAAACTAGAAATCAATCCATCGGAACCTCGATATCTGAAGGTTGTATGGGGACAGGGCTATAAAATGGAGTAGCGGTGATGCGCAGGTGATAAGGAGAACGATAATATGGATAAAATGAAAAAGAGTTTGGGAATAAAAATTCTTGCAGCTGTTTTGCTGTCGATAACGCTGCTTGGAATGGTTGCATCCGGACTTTTGGTGTGCCACTTTGTAAGGGAAGGGGTATATGAGTACGGAGGCAGGCAACGATATCGCCAGATGGCGATTGAAGATATCATGGATGAATATGACAGCGAGGCGATACAGGCATATTCGGATATATATTTGAGTGATTGCGACAATGCAAATCAGCGAAAGGCAGAAACGGATGTCTACTTTGCGGAAGAAAATTGTAATTACTTTTATAGGATTGAACCTCATAATGAAGCGGCATCTGATTGCCCGACGGTAAGCAACTATTATACAGATGCATATGATTACGGCAGGTCACGCGTGTTCAGTCTGACGGAGGAGCTTAAGGAGTATACATTTGTGTATGCGTTTCCGGAGACGCTTGTAAGGTATATACAAGGGGTTTTCGAAGGAAATGGCTCGGTAAGACCAAGTGAAAGCGAGTCGAAGGAAACCGATGCAAAGCAGGAAAAGTATATTAATGACAAATTTGAAGAATATCGCAAATTGTTTCTTGAGGATGACGATTGCTTTGTAATAAATTATGAGAATTTGACTTATGACCTGAAAGGCGATTTTGCATTTCGGCAGGCTTTTGTAAATTTTATGGATACGATTGATATCAAGAAATATAATCAGTTTGTATTCTCTTTAATTGACGTGGATTGTCATATGGACTATCAGATGCGTATGGTTATTGCTGCTTCGTGCAATAAGGAGTTTCAGCTGACAGGCTATGTAAAATCAGACCTTACGGCTGATGACAAATTCCATAATCTGTTTTCGAAATATGGGTTATACAGGCTGATTGACTATGTGGGAATTATATTTGCCGTGACCGGGATTGTATCCTTATTGTTAGTCGTGTTTTTAGTAATCGCAGCAGGGCATCACAAAGCGTCGGAGGAACTACGGGGAAATGCGTTGGATCGGATTCCGTATGATGTTGTACTAGGTATTCTTATCTGGCTTGGGATATCTGCCATCAGGTGCAATGATTACGGCCAGACGGCGGAAGGTGTCGGAATAGCGCTCATTCTTATTTTTCTCATACCGTATCTCGTTATTACAACGGCAACGCGAATTAAGTTAGGAAGTCTCATGAAAAATACGGTAATCTACCGTTTGTTAGTGCTTGCAAAGCGTGGTCTGAAAAAAATAGGTGCGGCAACGAAGTATTTTTACAGTGGATTAAACTGTTATATAAAATATATCGGAGTCTATGTTGCTATTTCGCTTGTGGAATTTTTTATGGTGTGTGCACAGCAGGATGCTAATTTTATGGGAACTTTGTGGTTTCTTGAAAAGCTTTTGATTATCGCTGTAATGGCAGTTGCCCTCATCAACATGGACAAGCTGAAGAAGGGTGCCGGGGAAATGGCAGATGGCAGTCTGGATTCTAAAATCGATACGGAAAAAATGCTGCCGGTATTTAAAGAACACGGAGAAAATCTCAATCGCATTCAGGACGGCGTTATTGTTGCCGTTGAGGAGCGATTAAAGAGTGAACGTTTCAAAACCGAGCTTATAACGAATGTGTCACATGATATCAAGACGCCGCTTACCTCCATTATAAGCTATGTGGATTTGTTAAAAAAGGAGAATATTGAGGGGAAAAAGGCGAAGGAATACATTGAGGTTCTGGAGCGGCAATCCGCAAAACTGAAAAAATTGATTCAGGATCTAATGGATGCATCAAAGGCTTCTACGGGAAACTTGCCTGTTCATATGGAAAAGATGGAGCTTAAAGTGTTGGTTGACCAGGTGATTGGAGAATTTGAGGAACGGTTTGTCGAGAAAAAGCTTAGCGTTTATGCGAAGTATTGTTCCAATGAGATAGCGGTCATGGCAGATGGAAATCTTTTGTGGAGAATTTTTGATAATTTGTTTACAAATATTTATAAATATGCGCAGGAAAACACAAGAGTATATATTGATGTGGCTTGCGGAGAACAAACGCAAACTGCCGGAAATACAACCAAAATGCAGAACACACAGATTGTTAATGTTGCGGTAAAAAATATTTCGAAGGAAGCTCTTAATATTACCGGCGATGAGCTGATGGAACGATTTGTGCGAGGCGACAGCTCGCGAAATACAGAAGGAAGTGGACTTGGATTATCGATTGCAAAAAGTTTGATCGAGCTTTTGGGTGGTACAATGGAAATTCAGGTAGATGGAGATTTGTTTAAGGTTGTGTTAAGCCTGGTATGTGCCTGACAAATAAGATGATATGTAGATGTCGATGAAAAAGAATCAACGGCTGAATGCTAATCAAATAGCCTTCAGCCGTTTTGTCTTCATAAATGATCAAGTTTGTAGACTTTGAGTAGTCTATATTAGTTGTAGTTATCAATACAACGCTGGAACATACTCTTATCAATTCCGCACATTGGGCATACCCAATCATCAGGAAGATCTTCGAATGCTGTTCCCGGAGCAATTCCATGCTCAGGATCACCCTTCTCAGGATCATAAGTATAACCACATGGGTTACAGAAATATTTGTCCATGTTAAATGCCTCCTTGTCACTATTTTTATACCTAATATTTTACAATATTTGTCAGAAAATGCAAGAATTATGTAGATATTTACAGCATATCTATGACAGAAAGATAAAAATCAGATATAATTATATTGCTTTGAAAACGGTTTATATGTTGTCCGGGATGATGAAAAGAGGCTCGGTATCACATTATGGTGATTTGCTTAATGTGGAGTTTTTGGCAAACTATGTGCATCCAACAAGACAGTTTATGCGGAACTGGAAGGAACAGGGAATCGATGCAAAATTGGCAGTATTTCGTGTAAAGAATGGTGTTGCCACTACATGGTCTATGGCAACGAACTTTGAGAAAAAAGAATATATTAACTTATAAGAAATAATAAAGAAGACAGTGGATTCTGTGATAGAATTCGTTGTCTTCTTATTCGGTTTATGCATTGACGAACATCTATGTAAATGCTATATTGACACAAAACAGAAATCTATGTGAATGTAAATTTGATAAAAACAGAAATTGCTGCGAATGTAATTTTGACACAAAAACAGAAATCGCTGTGAATGTTATTTTGACG
>CALYVE010000164.1 GCA_945492935.1 uncultured Lachnospiraceae bacterium | reverse complement strand
ACCCTCTGCCTCCGTAGTGACGATTACATCCTCCGGTCTTACAACCGCATCAATATGTGTTCCCTTTGGCACATCATCCAAACACTCAAATTCTGCACCGCAAAACCGAACCTTTCGCTTGTCCGTCATAATACCATTGAAAATATTACTCTCACCAATAAAGTCTGCGACAAAAGCATTTTTCGGTTCGTTATATATATCCTCCGGAGTACCAATCTGCTGCATCTTACCCTCTGACATAACAACAATCTTGTCAGACATTGTAAGAGCCTCCTCCTGATCATGCGTTACGTAAATAAACGTAATGCCCAGTTTTTCGTGCATACTCTTAAGTTCAAGTTGCATCTCCTTACGCATCTTCAGGTCAAGTGCGCCGAGTGGCTCGTCCAAAAGAAGTATCTCCGGTTCATTAACAAGGGCTCTGGCTATGGCTATTCGCTGCTGCTGACCTCCCGAAAGTGTTGACACTTTTCTGGTCTCAAAGCCTTCAAGGTCAACCATTTCCAAAACTCGCTTGACTTTTCTTTTAATCTCTGCCTTTGGAAGCTTTTTAAGCTTTAACCCAAATGCAATGTTATCAAAAATGTTTAAATGAGGAAATAATGCATATCGTTGAAATACCGTATTAATCGGTCTTTCATATGCCGGCATCCTGCTGATGTCCTCTTCGTTTAATAAAATTTGTCCTTCTGTAGGAATGTCAAAACCTGCTATCATACGAAGTGTTGTTGTCTTTCCGCAACCGGACGGTCCAAGAAATGTAACAAACTCGCCTCTCTTCACCTCGAGGTTAAAATTGTCCACCGCAGCGAACCCATCCTCAAAGCGCTTTGTGATAGATTTCAGTTCAATAATATTTTCGTTTGAACCAGTTTTTCTTTCCAATTCCCAATCCTCCTTCTGCCATACTCCAAAGCACGTATTTTAGTGATTTCTTTGGTGACATATATTTCGTTTTTTTACAAAAAACGATAGATGCATTTTATCACGATTCTTTTTTCGTGCATAGATGAAATATTCCATATTTTTTGTTGCTTTTTTGTGATTATTCAACAATTTATTTTTTAATCCCTCGCAGGAAAGCTTCTATTTTGCAAGCCTTTGCATAGGCATCAAATCAGAAAGAATTGCTTCATCAGCAATTCTTTTGATTTCACTGCCGCAGGGCCCCGCGCCACAAGGTCGCGGTAAAACAAAAAAGAAGCGCAGAAACAAACAATTCCACGCTTCTTTTTAAGCCTCGCAATACAGACAGTTACCTGAATGTATGCCTTTACAATTTCTTATCATTTTTCTTTGCAAGCTTAGCATTCACCCGACTCAAAAGTCCTATCTTATATGGATTACCTTCCACCCAGACATTTCCCGACTGACACGCATCCGCATAGGTAATTCTTCGCTCCATAATATCGCAAAGGGTTTTTGTATCGACTCTTACCCGTGCATCATGGTTTACATAATCATACGGTTCCACACTAATACACCGCTCTGCTATCTCGATGTAAAATGTGCCGGCTGCCTCACCTGTCACATCAATCTGTACCGCAACATGCTCATAGATTTCTTTTGCATTTGCGTTCTCAAAAACCTCACGTACCTTTAATACAAGTTCATCATATGTCATGGTAAATCCCCCTTTCCCATGCTATTCATATACATCTTCTTGTAGCCTATATGGAACTATATTTATATTATAGCACTTTTTAACGATGTTTGATAGTCAAAAATTGAGTTCGTTTCTGTCATATTTTCTCCCCATCATTCATCGACTGCATTTTCAAGCCTTACACTGAATTCTCCCTTTGCCCGCTTTGCGCGAACGGTAATAATATAATCGCCATCCGCCGGAACGACAAAATTCAGTCTGGCTTCCTTTATCTGCTTTTCCTCGTAAATCGGTGTCTGATTCTCCTGCCCGATTGCCACATTCACACGACCATCTGTAATGTTATACCGTAAAACAAGCGTCTGTCCGGCCTTCGCAGAAATCGTGTGAGAATCCTTGCCATTCATCGATGTCATGTTCAAAATATAACAGTCAGGATTTTTTATGCGGTCCCCTTTGAACCAGCCTGCACTCCTTGTCCAGACATCTGCGAACAAAACTGCAACCAGAAATAATCCTGCAAGAATACCAATCATCCATTTTGCCTGCTTTGACATATTAATCCCCCAATCATTGCATATTACACTTTTATTCTATCACGTTCCGTACAAAAAACAAATACATTGCCCACGCCTTTTTTTTGTGATATGTTTAGTAAGAAAACGCAAGAATCGAGGTACTTCCATGCAAAGAAACAATCAACCGCAGAAATCAAAAATGAATTCCAAATATACACTGTTTAGCCTGATTATTATCGTATTGGCAGGCCTGGTTGCTCAGGTTGCAACGAAAAACAAAGACAATCCTATTGATGAGCCGTCGCCAATTACAACCGAAGCGCCGGTTACTGTCCCGGATGTGACAGAAATCGAGATTGCTCAAAACGGGGAAACAGAAGAAAAAACTGAACAGACTGTCGAGTCAACAACACAGTCCCAAAACGACAAGGTATACAAATTCCGTAAAACCTCGTATCTGAATCAGCACTTCGAAAAGCACAAAAGTGAATTTGACGAATCATTTGGCTACACAACCGCCGAAGCATACGAGGCGGGTGCAAGCCGTGTAGTCAACAACCCAAACGCACTTCACAAGCTTGAAGGCGAAGATGGCGATGACATATATTACCTCGAAGAAACAAACGAATTCGTCATTGTATCCACGGACGGATATCTCCGAACTTATTTTCGTCCATCCGCCGGAATTGAATATTATAACAGACAATAATGAGCAACCACTGTTGTTCTACTGCTTCTTCTCTTTGTTATACACAAATCCCGATACTGCACCAATCACACCGCCGAGCACATGGGAGAGGTTTGAAACGTTGTCATCAACAACAATACCATCATAAACCTGCTGACCAATGTAAATCACAGCGACGAGAATAAATGTGATTGGAATCTCACCATCTCGAAAGCTTGTCATGGACGACAAAAGTATAAATGCAAATACGACGCCGCTTGCTCCGCAAAGGGCGATGTTTGCAAAGAAAATTCTGTTCAAAATTGCTGTCACTATTGCAGTGATACAAATAACCTCAATGATATTCTTTCCACCGTATTTTTCCTCAAGCAATGGTCCCAGCAATAAAATATAAGACATATTTCCAATGAAATGTGTCCATCCGCTATGTCCGATTACGTGTGTAAACATACGCACATATGTCATTGGATTTGTAAACGAAGAACCACGTGTCCGAAACAAATCGTACGTCAATTGTTGTTTTGACAGCACGCCAATCAATGTGGCTGCGAAACACAAAATAACAAAAGTTAATACTACCGGCGAATTAAACGTCACACGAAATCGATGCTGTTTCTTTTCATCCATATTCTCGCCCCCCCAATCTGTCATAATAGCATTTTTCCGGATGCTTCCTTCACGGTGCTGGTTCCATTCCGGAACCGTGAAGAAAGCTGATTATTCCGGAATATATACATTTTTTGTTTTCTTACCTTCTATAATTTTACTCGAAATGTATGAAACGGCAATATTATGCTTTTTACTTTATCCACACGCCATTATCATGAAAGGTATATGTCTTACCATCAATTTTTTGCGTACCTGTTACCATGGCTCCGCTTGATTCAAAATAGTACCACTTGCCACTAATTTGCTTCCAGCCTTTAACCATAGCTCCGCCTGCTTCGAAATAGTACCATTTATCGTTAATCTTCTGCCAGCCTGTCACCATAACTCCGCTTGGTTCAAAATAGTACCACTTATTGCTGATTTTCTGCCAGCCTGTTACCATAGCTCCGCTCGGTTCAAAATAGTACCAGTTGTTGCCAATTTGCTTCCAGCCTGTTACCATGGCTCCGCTTGATGAAAAATAATACCATTTTCCGTCGACCTTCTGCCAGCCTGTCACCATAACTCCATTTGTACCCATATAGTACCATTTTCCGTCAACCTTCTGCCAGCCTGTTGACATGGCTCCGTTTGTACCCATATAGTACCACTTATTGTCATAGCTGAGCCAACCGGTCTTCATAGTTCCTTCTGCATCAAAATAGTACCAGGTATTTCCGTCCTTCAGCCAACCGGTAGCCTTGCTTCCGTCGCCTGTATAATAGCTCCATCCATCCTTCTTAATCCAACTGCTCATTATATTTGGTGTATCACCATATCCATTTTTGCAATTGATTACTACCGATGAATTCACAATATCCGCCCGGTCACAGCCCTGGAATGCCATGTCATTCGAAGTAATATTAAGACTCGCATTCTTTATTTCCAAAACGTCCGATAATAAAAACGCTGCCCTTTTACTCTGCATTTTCAAATTACCGCCATTTTTACAAGTTAATGTTAATACGGTATCAGATATGTTACATATACAATGATATGCAGGATTGTATAACGCATTCCTTCCCTTGCATTCAATCGTGATATCCGTGTATGACTCAATGACGATTGCACCCCAGAAATTACTGCTCGAAAAATTCGCATTCTCTAATGTAAGAATATGGTTTGCGCTGTCGTATGACACGCCTAAATCACTAAGTGTGTAACCATTTAGCGATGATACATACTCGTCATCCTCATCCACCAACTCCATATAATTATCGGTAACAATAATATAACCCTTACCAAGGTCCTTGGTAGAACCATCTTCTGCCTTTGCCATAATCGGCGGTACGGCAACCACACCAAGCATCGTCAGTAAGCATACAACGAAAACCATTCTTTTAAATAATTTCATAACTTTCCCTTCCCCTTTTTGAGGTTTCAAAAGCCTCTGTTGATACAGTAACTCGGCAGATTGCACAAATAAAAATGTCTTCAT
>CALYVE010000163.1 GCA_945492935.1 uncultured Lachnospiraceae bacterium | reverse complement strand
GGGTAACGTATATCAGATTATTGAGTTTCAGCATGTAAAACCTGGTAAGGGTGCTGCTTTCGTCAGAACAAAGCTTAAGAATATAAAGAACGGTGGTGTAGTTGAGAAGACTTTCCGTCCAACAGAGAAGTGCCCTAAGGCACATATCGATCGTAAGGATATGCAGTATCTTTACAATGATGGTGAGCTTTACAACTTCATGGATGTTGAGACATTCGATCAGATTGCACTGAACGCAGATGTTATCGGTGATTCATTAAAGTTCGTTAAGGAGAACGAGATGTGTAAGATTAATTCACACAACGGCAATGTATTTGCTGTTGAGCCTCCTCTTTTTGTAGAACTTTTAGTCACAGAGTGTGAGCCGGGTGTTAAGGGTGATACAGCTACAGGTGCAACAAAGCCATGTATTGTTGAGACAGGTGCTACATTACAGGTACCACTTTTTGTAAACCAGGGTGATACAATCAAGATTGATACAAGAACAGGCGAATATTTATCAAGAGTATAATCCGATTTCAGTTCCTTTTTAGAAGACTTATCAAATCATTTGATAGGTCTTCTTTTTTTGTGTCGTGGGCCTTGTGTCGTGGGCCTTGACGGCAGTGCAATCAGAGAATTGCCTGTGAGCGGTTCTTTCATATTATTTTTTGCATATTTTATATTTGCGCGCATATATATTATTTAGGGGTGAAGCTTTGGGTGATACAGTTATGAGGCTGCTGCCGATACATATTCGAGCGCTTTTGCAGCCGGTGCATGACCGGTTCGATGTACTGCAGGAGATTCATTTGCGAAAAAATGCACCGATTACGGTTCTTTGCAATAGCAGGCAATGGTTTCTTTGTAATACCGGGGGGTATACAAATGACCGGAAGAAAGCATGGATTGTGAATGAGAGTGATATAAAACAAACAATCGAGTATGTTTCTGATTATTCTTTGTATGCATATGAAGCAGAGCTTCGGCAAGGATTTCTAACGGTTGTGGGGGGACATCGTGTCGGTATTGCCGGACAGGTTATTTTGGAACATGGGAGAGTAAAAAGTGTGAATCATATTTCTTTTTTGAATATTCGTGTTGCACATGAGATAAAAGGATGCGCCAACCATGTATTTCCGTATATTGTTAAGGGAAGACGTATGTTGCATACGCTTATTATTTCACCACCGGGGTGTGGTAAGACGACGTTGCTGCGTGATATGATACGATTGCTTTCGGACGGATACGGAGATTTTGAAGGAGTGAATGTTTCGGTTGTTGATGAGCGCTCCGAGATAGCTGCCTGCTATAAGGGCAGTCCGCAAAATGATATCGGGATACGAACAGACGTGATGGATTGTTGTCCGAAGGTAGAAGGTATGATGATGCTGCTTCGGTCTATGAATCCGAATGTGATTGCGGTAGATGAGATTGGAAGCAGAGAGGATGTTGAGGCAATTTCATATATTATTCGATGTGGCTGTGGAATATTGGCAACGGTACATGGGGAGTCGGTTGATGATATTCGAACAAAGCCGGTTTTTCGGAAGCTTGTGGAAGAAAAAATGTTTGACCGTTATATCGTGCTCAGTAACCGAAACGGAATTGGAAGCATCGAGAATATTTTTGATGAGAGGGGTAATGCGTTATATATGCCGTCACCTTGTGTTGTAGGGTTGTAGGGGCTGTCTTTGTTTTCGGGGGCGGTGTTGCGATTGGTATTACGCTTGCTATTCGTTACAGAAAAAGGGTTTTTGAGCTATGTCAGCTTGAACATAGCTTAACCTTTATTTCGGGGGAGCTCAAATATCGCCATTTGATATTAGCGGATGTTTTCGGACAGGCTGCAAAGCATTGCGGACAAGTCTTCGCCCAATGGTTTATCGCCTTGGAACATGCTCTAAGAAAATCAAATGCTTCGTCTGTCCGGGAGATATGGTTTTCGTCCCTTCAGCAGCTGAGCAAATCTTCGCATCTTCATTCTTCGGATTTATTAATTTTAGATTCCCTTGGAGGGACATTGGGTGCTGTGGATTTGGACACGCAGATAAATGAACTTGCAATTGTGACGAAACAACTGCATGACATAAGAGAAAAGGCAGAGCATGAGCTTGCAGGCCGGATGAAGCTTGTGATTACGTTGTGCTCTGTAATCGCTCTATTGCTTATTATTTTGCTTTTCTGAGCGCATTTAAAAGGTATTACAGGTAACAGTTTTCATAGACGGGAACCAGTATTAGGAGGGATGCACATGACAATTGAACTTATTTTCAAAATTGGTGCAGTTGGTATTATTGTTTCGCTCCTCAATCAAGTGCTGAAGCATTCGGGAAGAGAGGATCAGGCCTACCTTGTAAGTCTTGCAGGACTGATTATTGTGCTATCATGGATTATTCCGAATGTGTACGAGCTGTTTCAGCTGATTAACCGATTGTTTTCCATGTAAGGGGTAGGTATGAGTATAGGTATTATTATGGCATTACTCATTGTTGCGATGGTTCTTGCACTGAGCCTCAAATCGCGAAATCCGGAGATTAGCAGCTTAGTAAGTATTGCGGTTTGTATTGTGATTGTTTTCTTGTGTGTGGAACGTATTCGGACAATTTTGTCGGGGATGAATCGTATCATAAACTATATACATATTGACAGATTATACATTGGGATTCTAATAAAACTTATTGGGATAGCTTATATTTGCGAATTTGCGGCAGGCATAAGTAAGGACGCCGGTTATCAGGCGATAGCAAGTCAGATTGAACTTGTTGGCAAGCTGACGATGCTTATGGTTTCAATGCCCGTGTTGATGCAGGTATTAAATACAATACTGGAATTGTTATAAAAGATCATGTCGTATGGTATGGAGGAGCTACCTGTGCTTGTGCAATTATTGATTGTATTGTGTTGTTCGTTTTCTTTTCAGATAAACGCAGCTTCCTTTGCGCCGGATTATAACACAGATTATGGGACAGACTATAACGCAGACTATGATGCAGATTATGGAACAGATGCCACACACTATGGGACAGACTATGACGCAGACTATGATACTGCACAGGCATATGAGGAAATTTGCGAGATTTTGCAAATTGATGAAGCGGAGCTTAAGCTGAAGGAATATGGCTTTCAGCAGAATATCAGTTTTAAGGAATTGATTCATACCGTGCAAAATGGTAATACAAATGGAGTTGTCGGTTTGTTTCTTTCTATGCTTCGCGATTACATGTTTGGCAATATAAACGAGTTTCGCACAATGATGGTAGAAGTGATTTCCATTGTGCTGCTCGGGTCTGTATTCATTCACTTATCAAATTCCTTCGGAAACGGATTTGTGAGTGAAAATGGCTTTTATGTGTCCTATCTGATTATCTCTTCGATATTGCTGACCGCCTTTTCCGTGACGCTTCAAATGGTTCATCAGACGTTGGAACAGCTTATTATTTTAATTCAGATTATAGCACCGGTGTATGCTGTGGCTATGCAATATCTGGGACATCCCCTCACGGCTACCGGGATGTATGAGCTGATTACGATTGGTATATTCATTGTACAGATTTTGATTCTTAAAATTGTTCTTCCGATGATACAGTTTTATGTAATTACTTCCATGATAAATCACTTAAACAAAGAGGACATGTTTTCCAAATTATGCAAATTTGTTCAATATTTCGTTCGTTGGATATTGAAAACGCTGATCGTGTTTGTGGCAGGCTTAAATGTGATTAAGAGTCTGATTGAGCCTCAGATGGACGCGCTATCAAAGCATGCAATCAGTAAATTAATAGCCTCTGTGCCGGGTGGGGGGATTGTATCGGTATTGACGGGGACTTTTTTTGGCGCAGGGGCTATCATTAAAAATTGTATTGGCGTTGCCGGTATCATTTTAATTGTTGGCTTGCTGTTTTTCCCAATATTAAAAACTTTTTTGATGATGCTTACTGCCAGGCTTACGGCTGTTATTATTCAGCCGATTGGAGAGAAACGCTTCGTTGATGGCGTGGAGACACTTGCAGAGGGAATGAAGCTTTTGCTTATGGCACTTAGCTGCTCGATTGTGCTTTTTGTGCTTACAATTGCCGTTATGGCTTATGCAAGTAAGGGAGGATAAAGATGTCCTTTGGCGTACTAAAAAGCCTGGTTTTATATTTGATTCTTTCAGGTATCGTTCTTAATTTTTCACCGAATTCAAATTACAAACGATATATTCGTTTTTTTCTTGGACTTTTGATTCTGATATTATTGGCAGAACCGATTCAGTTTATTTTTCATATGAGCAGTGGCGATTTGGAGCGATTCGTTGCACAAATGGAGGCGGAGCTTCAGCAAAACCGCGCGAATGCCTCCCATGATACAATGTATAATTATTACGAGATGGGACTTTCGGAGAGCATCCGTCAAACTGTCTGTGAACAGGGAATACATGTCGCAAAGGTTGAGGTGTTGACAGATAATCAGAACGAAATTGTAAAATGTACAATCCGGGTCACAGAACCGGATGATTCATTTCAGGAAGAAACAATAAAAAAAGTTGTTTCAGATGTCTATAATTTGGAGTTGAATCGTATATATATTGTAAGACGGTGATAGTATGGAGATTAATTTCAAAAAAAATGATAAAATCAGCAAGCTTATTATGGTAGTATGCGTTGGCGTGTTATTGCTTGTTGTGGTAGTTCCGACAAAGAAAAACAGCATGAGCTATACAGAAATTGAGAATAAGGAGCAGACAAATTCAATCGAGGAGGAAACTGCATATTATGAATCAAGACTCAAAACAATATTAGAGAATACATATGGTGCAAATACAATGGACGTCATGATTCATATGACCGATAAGACCGATAAGAATCTGTTTTATGGTGAGGCAAAGGAGAAGCTTGTCGTAGATGGCGTACTTGTCGTAGCGCAGGTTAAGGATTT